>NZ_CP077092.1:5907500-6073514 GCF_014268585.2 Pseudomonas iranensis | reverse complement strand
ACGAAAATTCGGGAGTCGTTGACGAAATGGGCCGGCATTTTAACAGGCTCAGCGATTTCTGCTGCTCTGTCCGACTTGTGACGCAGCACGCGATTCAGATTTGCCGCTTTTGTTACTTTCACGCAGGATACGCGGGGATTTTGCGGCTAATGTTCTCATTCGTGACACAAAATAACGTTTCGATGCCGTTGTCATCAGACAACGCATTGGTCATTGTTCAGCACACCGGCATAATGCCCCGCCTACATCATTGCAGAGTCTAGGGAGTCAGCTTGTCTACGCCTGTCGAACCCTTGCGTTTGCTGCTACTGGCCGAAGAGCCAGCGTGGACAGCGTTGTTGCGTGAGTGTCTGGCTCCGATGGGGAGCGCGGCGGTGCTGATCAGCGCGCCGAACTGGGATTCGGTCAGCCGCCTGTTCGAAGACAACCGCCACGCGGTACTGCTGACCCTGCCAGCGTTGCAGCCGCCGCCCGGGCGTTGCAGCCTGCCGACCGTTCTGCTGCTGGAGCACGAGCCGGCCACCGCGCCGGTCGGTGTCAGCGACTGGCTGGTGTTCGACGCCCTCGACGCCGGCATGCTCCAGCGCTGCCTGCGCCATGTGCGCGAGCGCGGCGTGCTGGAAAACACTCTCCAGCGCCTGGCCGAGCAGGACCCGCTGACCGGTATCGCCAACCGTCAGGGCTTCCAGACCCTGCTCACGGCGCGCCTTGCCGAAGGCGACGGTCGCGGCCTCGCCCTCGGCCATCTCGATCTCGACAACTTCCGCCATGCCAACGACGCTCTCGGTCATCAGGCCGGCGATCGCTTGATCCTGCAAGTGGTCGCGCGGCTGAAAAGTCAGCTGGAGGCCGGCGATCAACTTGCGCGGCTGGGCAGTGATGAGTTCGCTCTGCTGATCGATACCCGTCGTGCACCGCAACGCGCCGAGTGGATGGCCGAACGCATCACTGAGGCATTGGCCGAACCTTATTGGGTCGACGGCGAGAGCCTGCTGATCGGCTCCAGCCTCGGCATCGCCCATGCCCGCGCCAATGGCGGTGCCGATCCTTTGATGTGGCACGCGCACATCGCGATGCAGCAGGCCAAGAGCACGCAGGGCTGCACCTTTCATATCTTCAACGAACGCATCAACCGCAACGCGCGCAGCATGGCCGACCTCGAAAGTGAACTGCGCCGGGCCTTGCGCCGCGATGAGCTGGAACTGCATTACCAGCCACGCCTGAATCTTGAAGACGGCCAGATTGTCGGCCTCGAAGCGCTGGTGCGCTGGCGTCATGGCGAGCGCGGTCTGTTGCCACCGAGCGAGTTCGTCCCGCTGGCCGAGCAGAGCGGTCTGATCGTGCCGCTGGGCTACTGGGTGATTTCCCGCGCCTTGCGTGATATGCAGGCCTTGCGCGAGCAGGGGCTGCCGGCGCTGCACATGGCGATCAATCTGTCGTTCCGCCAGTTTCAGGACAGCCAGTTGCTGCCGACACTTAGCCGCCTGATCGCCGAGCGCGGCGTCGAGGCGCAGTGGCTGGAATTCGAACTGACCGAAACCGCGGTGATGCGGCGCAGCGATCTGGTCAAACAGACCATGGACGCCCTCGGCCGTCTCGGCGTGCGCTTCTCGCTGGACGATTTCGGCACCGGTTTCTCCTCGTTCGTGCACCTCAACAGCTTGCCGATTACCTTGCTGAAGATCGACAAGAGCTTTGTTGGCGGCATGGAACAGCGCGAAGAGAATCGCAAACTGGTGCACGCGATGATCAACCTCGCCCACAACCTGCACCTGGAAGTAGTCGCGGAAGGGGTCGAGACGCCGGAGCAACTGGAGTTGCTGCGCGGGTTCGGCTGCGATCAGGTACAGGGTTATCTGATCAGCCGACCGTTGCCGCTGGATGAGTTGGTGGAATATCTGACCTCGGGATCGAGCCAGCAGCCGGCTTTGGAAATCGTCGGTTGATCACGATTGTTGCGGCCGGCACAAATCCCCGTGGGAGCGAGCCTGCTCGCGAAGGCGTTATGTCAGCTGAATGATCTGGGCCTGACACTCGGTCTTCGCGAGCAGGCTCGCTCCCACAAAGGAAACCCTCATTCGGCCTGGGGGATGTTGAAACCTTGAGATTGCGGCTCGCGTCGAATCATCCGCTGCATCTTCCATTCGAACGCCAGCGTCAGGCTCACCGCCGCGCACGCCAAGCCCAGCGCCAGACCCCACCAGACACCCGTCGGCCCCCAATTGAGATGGAAAGCCATCCACCACGCCGCCGGTGCGCCGATCAGCCAATAGCAAGCCAGCCCCACGAGAAACGTAGTCTTGGCATCCTTGAGCCCGCGAATACAGCCCATGGCAATCGTCTGCGTGCCGTCGAACAGCTCGAACCACGCCGCTACTGCCAACAGGCTCACCGCCAGACGGATCACTTCGGCAAACGCCGGATCGTTGTGGTCAAGGAACAGGCCGACCAACTGGTTGGGCCACAGCCAGAACACCAAGGCAAAGCCGAGCATCACCACGGCGCCGAAGGCGATGCCGACACGCCCGGACATGCGCGCATCGATCAATTGCCCGGCGCCATAGTGCTGGCCGACGCGCATGGTGATGGCATAGGACATCCCGGCCGGGACCATGAACGCCACCGAAACGATCTGCAGGGCGATCTGATGCGCACCCATTTGCGTGCTGCCCATGGTGCCCATGCACAGCGCAGCGAAAGCGAACAACCCGACCTCTACCGCATAGGTGCCGCCAATCGGCAGACCCAGGCGCCACAACTCTTTCAGGTATTGCCGGTTCGGCCGCCCCAGGCCGGCGCGCAACGGATAAGCGTCGTACGCCGGATGCCGGCGAATGTGCCAGGCCAGCGCCAGCGCCATGCAGTTGGCGACAATCGCCGTGACCAGACCGATGCCGGTCAGACCCAGCTGCGGCAGGCCGAACATGCCTGTGATCAGCGCGTAGTTGAGCAGGAAGTTGGCCACCGTACCGGCGAGGCTGATGACCATCACTGGCGTCGCCCGGCCGATTGCACTGGTAAAACCGCGCAGGGCCATGAAGCTCAGGTAGCCGGGCAGGGCGAAGGGCAGGGCGATGAGAAATTGCCCGGCGGCGTTGACGTTGGTTTCGGTTTGGCCGAACAGCAGCAACACGGGTTTGAGGTTCCACAACAACAGCCCGGCGCCGAGGGCCATCAGCCAGGCCAGCCACAGTCCGGCCTGGGTCAGGCGTGCGGCACCGATGATGTCGCCGGCACCCTGACGGATTGCCACCAATGTGCCGACCGCTGCAATCACGCCGATGCAGAAAATCGACACGAACGAGTAGCTCGCGGCACCGAGGCCGCCACCGGCCAGCGCTTCGGGGCTAAGGCGCGCCATCATCAGGGTGTCGGTCAGCACCATCAGCATGTGCGCCAACTGCGAAGCAATCAGCGGCCCCGCCAACCGCAGAATGGCCCAGAGTTCGGTACGCACAGGATGCCGCATGGTCATCACCACCCAAATTTCAGAGGGAACAGAAGAGCGTCGATTTTCGGCGCTTGGCAGGCTTTGCACAAAGGGATAAAAAGGATGGGTGGCATGATTAATACTCATCCTGAATCGTCCTGCCGAATTGGCTGTATCCCCGCTATTGGAGCTTTGTGTATGTCCCGACGCCTTCCGCCGTTGTATGCCCTGCGCGCATTCGAAGCGGCAGCGCGACACAGCTCGTTCACCCGCGCGGCGGAAGAACTGTCGATCACCCAGAGCGCGGTCAGTCGGCACATGCGCACCCTTGAAGAGCACTTCGCCTGCCGGCTGTTTCATCGCAGCGGACGCAACCTGCAACTGACCGAATCGGCGCGGCTGCTGTTACCCGGTATCCGCGAAGGCTTCGCCGCCCTTGAGCGCGCCTGCAATACCTTGCGCGCCGAGGACGACATCCTGCGCATGAAAGCGCCATCGACCCTGACCATGCGTTGGCTGCTGGCGCGGTTGAGTCGCTTCCGCCATTTGCAGCCGGGCAATGAGGTGCAACTGACCAGCGCATGGATGGATATCGATTCGGTGGACTTCAACAACGAACCATTCGATTGCGCCGTTTTGCTCAGTGACGGGCATTTCCCGCCGGACTGGGAAGCGAGCCTGCTGTTTCCCGAGGAATTGATTCCGGTCGGCGCGCCGAACCTGCTCAATGATCAACCTTGGGACGTGGCGCGTCTGGCGACGGCTGAACTGCTGCACCCGACCCCGGATCGCCGTGACTGGCGCAGTTGGCTGGAGCGCATGGGCCTGTCCGATCAGGTCTCGCTCAAGGGCGGACAAGTGTTCGATACGCTGGAGCTGGGCATGATCGCCGCGGCGCGCGGCTACGGCGTTTCGATGGGTGATCTATTGATGGTCGCCGAAGATGTCGCGCAAGGGCGCTTGAGCCTGCCATGGCCAACCGCCGTCGCCAGTGGCCTGAATTATTATCTGGTGTGGCCGAAACCGCGTCCGGGAGGTGAACGTTTGCGCCGTCTCAGCGATTTTCTCCAAGGCGAAGTCCGCGCCATGCAATTGCCGGCGGTAGAGCGCTTGAGCTGAAACGTTCGAGCCGGCACAATGCCACTACTGCGCCATACCCACGCAATCCGCTCAAGTATTCGGATTTTCCGCCGACTACGAGCATGTGGAACCGTCGTGCCGGTTCTGCGCTACCCCCATTATTAGAATATTTTCCGGGCAATTACCGCGATCAAGGAGGATTCGGTGGCTCGGCCAGGAGCTGTTCATGTCTCAACCTCGTGCTCGGATCGCCTCGCAGCTGGGCCTTGCCCTTGCTGTGATACTGGCGATAGTCATCAGCGGCAGTACGGTGTTCGCCTTGCGTTCGCTGGATTCCGCCAACCTCGCCACCCGTGAAGAGCATCTGGCCAGTGAGGCCCGGTTGCTGGCCGATCAGCTGAGTACCTTCCACGGTACGCTGCGTGAAAGCACCCTGCGCCTGAGCGGGCTGTTCGAAAAGCGCTTCGGCAGTGGTTTGAGTGTGCACCCCGATCAGCCAGTGACCGTGGCCGGCGTGCAGACTCCGGGCCTGCATCTGGGCAACGAGGTGCTGAACAACAACTTCAAGGAAGTTGACGAGTTCAAGCAGATGACCGCTGGTGTGGCCACGGTATTCGTGCGCAGCGGCGAAGACTTCATTCGCGTCAGCACCAACGTCAGCAAGCAGGACGGCACCCGTGCCATCGGCACCGTGCTCGATCATGCCAACCCGGCGTACGCGAAACTGATGGCGGGGCAGAGTTATGTCGGCCGCTCGTTGCTGTTCGAGCGCTACTACATGTCGCAGTACACCCCGGTGCGCGATGCGGGCGGCAAGATAATCGCCGTGCTGTACGTCGGCTTCGACTACACCGATGCGCAGAACGCGCAGTTCGCCAATCTCAAGCGCTTCCGCATTGGCAAGACCGGCTCGCTGGCGCTGCTCGACGAGCAGAACAAATGGCTGGTGCCGATTGCCGGCGTCGAAAACCTGGATCAAGCCGCCCCGACCATCAACAACCTGGTGAAAACCCCGGGTAAGGGTGAGTTCTGGAGCGACAAGGGTGAGGACTTCTACAGCATCGCCGTGCCGTTCGAAGGTGGCCCGTGGTCGGTGGTGGCGAGCATGCCGAAAGCCGAGATCCGCGCGGTGACCTGGAGTGTCGGTACGCAACTGGCGATCGGCAGCCTGCTGGCGATGTTGCTCGCGGTCGGTTCCGTGGTCTGGCTGCTGCGCAGCAAACTCGCACCGCTGGGCGATCTGGTGCGTCAGGCCGAAGCCTTGGGCGCGGGTGATCTGAGTGTGCGGCTGAACGTATCGAGCCACGATGAAATCGGTCAGCTGTCCCGCGCGTTCAACCAGATGAGCCAGGCGCTGTCGACCATGGTCGAGCACATCCGCCGCGCTTCGGAAGAGGTCAACAGCCGTGCGCAGGCGCTGTCCGGTTTGTCCGGCGGTGCGTATGAAGGCATGGAGCAACAGTCGGGCGAAATCACCAGCATGGCCGGCGCCGTGGAAGAGTTCAGCGCCACCTCGCTGAACATTGCCGACAACATGGGCGCGACCCAGCGCCTGGCGCAGGAAAACGCGCAGCAAACCCAGATTGGCCGCAGCTCGATGGAAGAAGCGTCGTCGTCGCTGGAGCAGATCGCTGGCGCGCTGAACAGCACCGCCAGCGTGATCAACACGCTGGGGCAGCGCTCTCAGGAAATCGGCGGGATTGTCGGCGTGATCACTTCGATCGCCGAGCAGACCAACCTGTTGGCACTTAACGCTGCCATCGAAGCCGCTCGTGCCGGTGAACAAGGTCGCGGTTTTGCCGTGGTCGCGGACGAAGTGCGCAGCCTCGCCTCGCGTACCCGCCAGGCGACCGACGAAATCTCCAGCATGATCCACAGCATTCAGCAGGAAACCGGCAACGCGATCAGCACCATGGAGCAGGGCAATGTGCTGATGCAGGAAGGCTTGTCGCGCAACGCCAATGTCGCCTCGGCGCTGGCGCGGATCGATGAGCAGAGCCGTTCGGCAGGCCAGCAGTTTGCTGCGATCACCACCGCCACTCAGGAACAAAGCAGCACTGCAACGTTGCTGAGCAGCAACTTGCAGAGCATCGCCTTGGCCAACAGCGAGCAGCGCGAGGTGGTGTCGAACCTGGCTGTCACCGCGAAAGAGCTGGAGAAGCTCGCGGCGGATCTGCGTTCCGAGGTTGACCGCTTCCGTTGATGCATCTTTGAAACAGCTATCGCGAGCAGGCTCGCTCCCACAGTAGTCGGCGTAATTCACAAATATTGTGAAGGCCCGAAATCCCTGTGGGAGCGAGCCTGCTCGCGAATGCCTATCACCGACAGCTTCTTTGGACTTGCTGAAACGTTTCCGCAGCGCTATAAAAATGGCACAACTCCAATAAAGGCTGCTGCCATGACCCCGCTCAAACTCCTCGTCGCCCTCGGCGCGTTCTCTGCCGCTTCTCATGCCATGGCCTGGGACTATGTCCTGCTCGACGCCAATACTCCGGCAAAAAACTGGACGATCACCAGCGAGCAACTCGGCGTAAAAACCGCCAAACCGTTTTCCGTGACCCTGCGTACCCTGCATGGCGGTCGTCAGGAGGGCGTCAGCATTGTCGATATCGATAACGGCACGATGAAGCTGTCGGTCGTGCCGACCCGTGGCATGAATGTGTTGCAGGCTTCGGTGGGCGACGTGCGGATGGGCTGGGATTCGCCGGTCAAGGACGTGGTCAACCCGGCGTTCATCGAACTCAACGGTCGCGGTGGCCTGGGCTGGCTCGAAGGTTTCAATGAGCTGGTGACCCGTTGCGGTTATGAGTGGGTTGGCCATCCCGGCATGGACAACGGCGAATTGCTGACCTTGCACGGTCGCGCCGCCAACATCCCGGCCAGCACCGTCACTTTGCACATCGACGAGAAGCCGCCGTATGCCATCACGCTGCGTGGCGAGCTGAAAGAGCAGGCATTCAAGAAAGTCGATTTCTCGGTAGCGACCGAACTGGTCACCGAACCGGGCAGCGCCAGCTTCGCCCTCAACGACACCCTGACCAACAACGGCGACTATGCGAAGGAATATCAGGCGCTGTATCACAGCAATTTCAGCACGCCGTTTCTTGAGCAAGGGGCAAAATTCGCTGCGCCGGTTAAGCAGGTTTCGCCGTTCAACGACAAGGCCAAGGGAGATCTGCCCGACTGGCAGACCTATCGCGGGCCAACCAAGGACTACGACGAAACTGTCTACAACGTCGTGCCGTATGCGGACCCCAAGGGTGACACCCTCACCGTGCTGCACAACAAGGCCGGTAGCCTCGGCGTATCCGTTGGCTTCAACACTCAGCAGCTGCCAGTGTTTTCGCTGTGGAAAAACACCGACACCCAAGGGCAGGGCTACGTCACCGGGCTGGAGCCGGGAACCAGTTTTTCCTACAACCGTCGCTATCAGCGGCCGTTGAATCTGGTGCCGACCATTGCGCCGAAAGAACATAAACAGTTCCAGATCAGCTACAGCCTCCTCGCGGACAAGGTGGCTGTGGATAACGCTTTGAAGCGCGTGACCGAGATTCAGGCCGGGCGCGACACTGAAGTGCGTCAGGCACCGCTGGTTGATCTGACTGAGCATTAAGGTGTCGCCGGCCGGTATTGCAGTGCCTCGGCCAGATGCTCGCGGGTAATCGCATCGGCCTGTTCAAGATCCGCCAGCGTGCGCGCGACCTTGAGCAGGCGATGCGCCGAGCGCAGCGACAAGATCAATCGCTCGCAGGCCGCCTCCAGCCATTTCTCGTCGGCTGTGGATAACGTGCAGTGGCGCTTCAACCCCGGCAGGTCGAGAAAGGCATTGGCACAGCCCTGACGTTTCTGCTGGCGCTCCCGCGCTTCGGCCACCAACGCCGCAGCGCTGGCGCTGTTTTCGCCGGGCTTGGCTGCCGGATTCAACGCGGTTGCCTCCCGCGCCACGGTCAGGTGCAGATCGATCCGGTCCAGCAGCGGCCCTGACAGCTTGTTGCGATAGCGCTGGACCATGTCCGGTGTGCACGAGCATTTGCCGCTGGGTTCGCCAAGATATCCACAGGGACACGGATTCATCGCTGCCACCAATTGAAACCGTGCGGGGAAACGCACGCGATCCTTGGCCCGAGCGATGACGATATGCCCGGACTCCAAGGGCTCGCGCAGCACTTCCAGAACCTTGCGATCAAACTCCGGCAACTCATCGAGAAACAGTACGCCATGGTGGGCGAGGGTGATTTCGCCGGGTTGCGGTTTCGAGCTGCCACCGACCAATGCCGGCCCTGAAGCCGAATGGTGCGGTTGCCTGAACGGCCGCTGCGGCCAGTGAGTCAAGGGAACCCCGCTGGCGACCGATTGAATCGCTGCCACTTCCAGCGCCTCGCATTCGGAAAGCGGCGGCAGTAATCCCGGCAGACGACTGGCCAGCAGCGTCTTTCCGGTTCCCGGTGGCCCGCTGAACAACAAATTGTGCGCCCCCGCTGCGGCAATCAGCAGTGCGCGCTTTGCGGCTGTTTGACCCTGCACTTCGTTGAGGTCGGGATAGGGCTTGGCAGCGTGCATCAAACCATCGGAAACGTAAGGCTCGACCGGCGTGTGCCCATTGAAATGCGCCACCGCTTCCAGCAAGTGATCGACTGCGAACACTTTCAGCCCCGAAGCCAGGCACGCCTCTTCCGCATTCGCTCGAGGCACCACCAACGCCCGCCCGGCCTTGCGCGCCGCCAGTGCCGCCGGCAGCACGCCACGCACCGGCCGCACGGCACCGGACAATGCCAATTCACCCAGACATTCCACCTCGTCCAGGGTCAGACAGGGCACCTGCACACTGGCCGACAGAATCCCCAAAGCAATCGCCAGATCGAAGCGCCCGCCATCCTTGGGCAGATCCGCCGGCGCCAGATTCAAGGTGATCCGCCGCGCCGGAAATTGCAGCCCGGAATTGATGATCGCGCTGCGCACCCGATCCTTGCTCTCCTTCACCGCCGCTTCAGGCAGGCCGACCATGGTCAGCGAGGGAAGACCGTTGGCCAGATGAACTTCGACGGTAACAGCGTGGGCTTCCACGCCAATCTGGGCGCGACTGTGGACAATGGAGAGGGACATGGTCGTTCCTTGAGCTGAATCGGGGAGCCGCTTCCTGCGGGTTTTTGAAGGGTAGTTGAGCCGGGTTTCAGTGCTGAAATAGAGGTTTACAAGACGTATCAAGACCCGATGGGCTGTCATTGCTTGCCTGAATTGGACCGTTGACTCTCGACCGGCATTGACGGATCATCCCGTTCGAGGACTGCAACTGCGCATTCGTCGGGACTGGGCACCAGCAAAAGCTCCCCCGCATTTTTGGCAGCAGAGAAAGCTGGTTTCTCTGAAGTAGTGACGACGGGCTAGCCTGTCGGATTCTGAACCCAAGGCCGTAAAGCCAGGAGCTAAAGAATCGCTGCGACTACTCCTCAAAAAATACTTAAAAGGCGTCCATCGGACGCCTTTTTTTATTTCTGATTTGGTGGTGCTCGTGGTATCTGCCCCACTAACGTGCCATGTGCACGTTTTTGCGGGTACCAAGTCACCACGAAGTAACCAAATCCTGTGGCGCGCTCGTGTCGCGGTTCAAGAATCAGTGTTCCCATAGATGTCCTCAGTACCGCGACCCTGTTTCCACATCGCTGTTCTTTGAACTCACAATAGATTTGTGCCCCCGGGACGATCATTTTCGCAACAATCGCTGTTACCCCATCGGCAGTCTGGCAACCATGCTTGAGCAAATCGGCACTATGGGCTTCCCAAATGTGCACTACGCCAAAACCACTATTCGCTCGACGGTGAATACCTACCCGCAGATAAATCTTCCCGCCTGGCAAGCCGAATTTTGGCATATCGGGGATCGTGCCAAAGATGTAACCACCATCTGGATGCTGAACCAGCGTGTTTTCTTTGAGCTTGAGCAAATGAGACAAGAGGGATCCAGAACCAGAGTGTCTGGCGATCAATGTGTATCGCCTGGAACTCGACGAATAGGATCGACCAGCGCAGGCGAAAGCCACCAGCCTAATCACAGCCAAGAACTCACGGAATCAGGCGCAGACGCTGATTCTCGTAGGGTTATGCCCTATTAGTTGTAGGACGCCGGCCAAACGGTTTTGATGGTCTTGTTTTCCTGAATCGGATGCTCCAGTTTGGTCACTCAACGCAGCCTCTGGAGGCGAAAAATGAACCGCAATGGTATGCGCCCGATTCATCCGGGCGAGGTTCTGAATAAAGAGTTCATGGAGCCGTTGGGCATGACTGTCATGGATCTGGCCATGCCCACGAACTGGCCCGAAAGTGAGATCGAAAAGCTTGTGAAATGCCAGCTCAGGATCTGCGCCGATCTGGCAATCAGCCTTGCCACTCATCTCAACACTACGCCTGAGTTCTGGATGAATCTCCAATCGACTTACGATTTGCGCAGGGCCCAGCTCCGGCATGCGGGTTTATAGCGATTGCAGCATCCGCGAAGCCCTTTTCCACCATGGCCCTGCCCTGGTCGCCAAACCCTCTGCTGAACATTCAGTATCAGATGAGCTTAGAAACCTGGGCTTTTTGGCGCAATCGGACGGCGGTCATAAAGGTTGTAGGACGTTGCGGGGATGGTTGAAGGTCTATAGATCAAAAGATCGCAGCCTTCGGCAGCCCCTACAGGGGGCGCGAATTATTCCGCGGGCGGTGTCAGCTTCGCTTCCATCTCGGCAACCTTGGCTTCGAGGCTTTCGAGGCGGGCGCGCGTGCGAGCCAACACCACCATCTGACTATCAAACTCTTCCCGGCTGACCAGATCGAGTTTGCTGAAGGCACTTTGCAGCAGCATCTTGAACTGGCTTTCGATTTCGGCTTTCGGCAGTGGCGTGTCGCCGCTGAACAGGCGGGAGGCGGTGCCGCTCAGGGCGTCGAGGAAGTCTTTGGGCGCGAGCATGGGAAATGTCCTGGAAACAATGGCCGGCAGTGTATCACGCAGTGTCTATAGTCAATTCCGTTGCACGGATGCACGCTTTTCGCGCAGGGGGACGGACGGTGGCGCACCGTTGTTGTGCGTATCGGCAAAAGCTTTTCTGCACGAGCGCGTGCAACAGGGGCCAAGGGATTGAAATGCAGGGTTTTTGCCGAGCTGGCAAGGTTTCTGCTTAGTCACCCTCGACCCATGCACTGATGCAGTCGCTGTGACGAATGCAGTGCGGCAGACGAAGCGGGGAGTTTCGTCTGATGCGGTTAGCTGGCGTCAACGATGCGTTACAAAGCCAGGCACTGCGCTTAGACTTGAGACGGGTTTGTTTTCCTGGGGCAAGTCCACCAATTCGGGAGAGAGTTTCATGAAGCTAGTCACTGCCATCATCAAGCCGTTCAAGTTGGACGACGTGCGCGAGTCGCTGTCCGAAATCGGCGTGCAGGGCATTACCGTCACTGAAGTCAAAGGCTTCGGCCGGCAGAAGGGTCACACCGAGCTGTATCGCGGCGCGGAATATGTGGTCGATTTTCTGCCCAAGGTGAAAATCGACGTGGCCATCGACGACAAGGATCTGGATCGGGTTATCGAGGCGATAACCAAAGCGGCCAACACCGGCAAGATCGGTGACGGCAAGATCTTCGTGGTCAATCTGGAACAGGCGATCCGCATCCGTACCGGCGAAACCGATACCGACGCGATCTAAGCGCCGCCACAAACCCAACGCCCCAGGAGAAAACAATATGACTCTGCGTAAATTCGCAGGGCTAGGCGCCCTGTTGTCCATCGTAATGCCCGGCATCGCCATGGCGGCAGACGAAGTGGCAGCGCCAGTCCTCAATTCCGGCGACACCGCCTGGATGCTCACCTCGACGGCACTCGTGCTGTTCATGACGATCCCGGGCCTGGCGCTGTTCTACGGCGGCATGGTTCGCTCGAAAAACATTCTTTCCGTGCTGATGCAGTGCTTCGCCATTACCGGTCTGATCAGCATCCTGTGGGTCATTTATGGCTACAGCATTGCCTTCGACACTACCGGCATGGAACAGGGCGTCGTCAACTTCAATTCGTTCTTCGGCGGCATGGGCAAGGCGTTCCTCGCCGGTGTCACGCCTTCGAGCATCACCGGCCCGGCGGCGCTGTTCCCTGAGGCGGTGTTCATTACCTTCCAGATGACCTTCGCGATCATCACCCCGGCGCTGATAGTCGGTGCGTTCGCCGAGCGCATGAAGTTCTCCGCGATGCTGATCTTCATGGGCATCTGGTTCACTCTGGTTTATGCACCGATCGCGCACATGGTCTGGTCCGGTAACGGCGGCCTGATGTGGGACTGGGGCGTGCTCGACTTCGCTGGCGGCACCGTGGTGCACATCAACGCCGGTATCGCCGGTCTGGTCGCGTGCCTGGTACTGGGCAAGCGCAAAGGCTTCCCGACCACACCAATGGCTCCGCACAACCTCGGCTACACGCTGATGGGCGCGGCGATGCTGTGGGTCGGCTGGTTCGGCTTCAACGCCGGTTCCGCTGCCGCTGCCAACGGCACTGCCGGTATGGCCATGCTGGTTACCCAGATCGCCACTGCCGCTGCCGCACTGGGCTGGATGTTTGCCGAGTGGGTCACCCACGGCAAGCCAAGCGCGCTGGGCATTGCTTCGGGTGTGGTCGCCGGTCTGGTCGCGATCACCCCGGCCGCTGGCACCGTCGGCCCGATGGGTGCACTGGTGATCGGTCTGGCCGCAGGCGTGGTGTGCTTCTTCTGCGCCACCACCCTGAAGCGCAAACTCGGCTATGACGATTCCCTGGACGCCTTCGGCGTGCACGGTATCGGCGGTATCCTCGGCGCGATCCTCACCGGTGTGTTTGCCGCACCGGCACTGGGCGGCTTCGGCACCGTGACTGACATCGGCGCGCAGGTCTGGATTCAGATCAAAGGCGTCGGCTTCACGGTGATCTACACCGCGATCGTCACCTTCATCATCCTCAAGGTGCTGGACGCCGTCATGGGTCTGCGCGTAACCGAGGAAGAAGAGTCGGTCGGCCTCGATCTGGCACAACACAACGAACGCGGCTACAACCTGTAAGTACGCGCGATAAAAAAATTGCCCGGTTCGCCGGGCATTTTTTTGTCCGGGATTTGTCATTCAGGGAGCGGCTGAAAGGATTTTTCTTACGGCTTTGGTCGTCTTTACGACGAGGCTTTTTCTGCGGGCAATCGCTTACATCGCTGCAGGAATATTAGGGCCTTTGTTTTTTTTCAGAGCACGCTAGAATGCGCCCCGAACGAGCGGAGAACTGTATGTGGCAACAGACTCTGATAACCCTGCGGGCAAGGCCCCGGGGCTTTCATCTAGTGACGGACGAGTTGCTCGCAGGCTTGCCTGAACTCAAGACCTGTCGGGTCGGTCTGTTGCATTTGTGGCTGCAGCACACGTCGGCGTCGTTGACCATCAACGAGAACGCCGATCCGGCAGTTCGTCGCGACTTCGAACGATTTTTCAATCGTCTGATCCCACAAGGAACGGACGGCTACGAGCACAACGACGAAGGCCCGGATGATCTCCCGGCGCACTTCAAGGCCAGCGTGCTTGGTTGCCAGATCAGTCTGCCGGTTGCGGCTGGACGGCTGGCCCTGGGTACCTGGCAAGGGATTTATCTGGGCGAGCACCGTGATCATGGCGGTGCGCGTAAAGTCCTCGCAACCTTGCACGGTGAACAGGCATGAGCCGCTGCCGGGCAGCGGCAGAAGATTTTTCAACGGCGGCTTCGACAGTCGCCAAAGCTGGTCTATAACTAATCTGCTTTTGGCAAGTCATGAGGTAGAACATGAGCGACGATGATCTGGAAAACGACGACCTCGAAGTAGGCGACGAAGACGAGGCCGAGGAAGGCCTGGAAGCGGCAGCGGAAGACGTTGCCGAAGATGATGGCGGTGACGACACGCCGGCCCCGGCTGCCAAAGGCAAAGCCAAGGCTGCGGTCTCGGTCGACGAGTTGCCGAGCATCGAAGCCAAGAACAAGGAGCGTGACGCCCTGGCCAAGGCCATGGAAGAATTCCTTGCGCGCGGCGGCAAGGTGCAGGAAGTGGAGGCCAACGTGGTCGCCGATCCGCCCAAGAAGCCGGACAACAAGTACGGCAGCCGCCCTATCTGAGGCGCGTCGCTCGCTTGCTGAAAAAGCCCGCCGTCGCTGCGGGCTTTTTCATGCCTGGAATAAATGCGTTGAAAACAAATGCAGTCCCCGGTGGCAGCGAGCCTGCTCGCGAAGAGGGCATGTCAGCCGACATACATGTTGGATGACACACCGCATTCGCGAGCAGGCTCGCTCCCACAGGGCTGTAGATCAGTTCGAGGAAGCATTCCAGCGGGAGAGCACGGCGGGCAATTCGGTCAGGCTGCGAATCTCCGCATCCGGCAAGCGCTCCGCTTCCCAGACCTTGCCCGTCGGGTTGAACCACACCGCGCGCAAGCCTGCCTGCTGAGCGCCGGCAATGTCATCGCCAGGATGATCGCCGACATGCACCGCCGCTGCGGGGCTTACACCACCGCGCTGCAACGCTTCATGAAACAGCCGCGCATCCGGTTTGGCGATGCCGATGTCTTCGGCGCACAAGGCGAACTTGAAGTAATCCGCCAGCCCCAGTCGACGCACGTCGGCATTGCCATTGGTGACCACGCCGAGGGCGTAGTGATTGGCGAGCAGCTCCAGCAGCGGCTCGACTTCCGGGAACACTTCGATCTGATGCCGCGCATGCAGGAACACTTCAAAAGCCTTGTCAGCCAGCTCCGACGCCTCGCCGTGGGCATACCCGGCTTCTTCCAGCGCATGGAGCAGCACACGTCGGCGCAGCGCGCTGATGCGGTGTTTGAGGCCCGGTTCGCCCGCCAGCACTCGCTCGCGAATCGACCACAAATGCTCCACCGGCACCGCGCCCAGATTCGACGCATGCTCGCTCAGCCATTCGCGCAACACGGTCTCAGCGCTGGCGATCACCGGCGCGGTATCCCACAGGGTGTCGTCGAGGTCGAAGGTGATCAACTGAATGCTCATGAATCATCGCCTTTCATGCGTTTGGCCCGGGGATGGGCGCTGTCGTAGACCGCCGCCAGATGCTGGAAGTCGAGGTGGGTATAGATCTGCGTGGTTTTGATATCGGAGTGGCCGAGCAATTCCTGCACCGCGCGCAGATCCTGCGAAGACTCGAGCAAATGGCTGGCGAACGAGTGCCGGAGCATGTGCGGATGCAGGTTCTGCCCCAGCTCGCGCTCGCCAGCCAGTTTGACCCGCACCTGAATCGCCCGGGGGCCGAGACGCCGACCTTGCTGGCTGACAAACACCGCATCGTCCGCCGGGTTGGTCATGGCTCTAAGCGGCAACCAGTGTTCCAAGGCTTCGCGGGCCTTGGTGCCAACCGGCAACAGCCGGGTCTTGCTGCCCTTGCCGAGCACCTGAACCATGCCGTCGGCGAGGTCGAGTTGATCGAGATTGAGCCCGGTGAGCTCGGACAGGCGCAGGCCAGAGGAATAGAACAGCTCGAGAATCGCCTGATCGCGCCGGGCGAGAAAATCGTCCTCGACCGCACCTTCCAGCAATTGCAGGGCGCGGTCAGTATCGAGAGTCTTCGGCAGACGCCGTTCGCCTTTCGGCGGGGCCAGGCCGGTGGCCGGGTCGTGGTCGCACAGGCCTTCGCGATTCAAATAGTGATAGAGCCCGCGCACCGCCGAGAGCAGGCGGGCGAGGCTGCGCGAGGACTGGCCTTGCGCATGCAATCGGGCAATCAGGCTGCGTAGGCGCTGGATATCCAGCGCGGCCCAGCTGCCGATGTTCTGCTTGATGCACCAGCCGAGGACTTTATCGAGGTCGCGGCGATAAGCCGACAGGGTGTGCGGCGACACCTGTCGCTCACTGCGCAGATGTTCGCAGTAGGCGTCCAGTTGTCGTTCCATGGTCAGCGTACCGAGCGCAGCGAGCTGTTGACCCGTGGCAGCACGCGGCCCATGACCTCGGCGATGTAGCTCAGGAACAGGGTGCCGACCGAACTCTTGTAATGCTGCGGGTCACGGCTGGCGATGGCCAGAATGCCGTGAATGCCCTGATGGCTGACGGCAACCACGGCGGTCGAGCCGATCTGCTGGCGCTGTTCTTCGCCGAAGAGAAAATCCAGCTCATGTTCACGCAGGCTGCCGCTGACACTTTTGCCTTCGGTGAGCAGGCCACCGATCGCGGTTTGCGCATCGGCGTGGGTAACCCAGCGGCCGACCGGGGCCGGGTTGTCGCCGAGCAGGATCAGGCTGACGAAGGGCACCTGGAAATCCTGACGCAGGCTGTCTTCAACGCTGATGACCACGTCTTCCAGGGTCGATGCATCCATCAGCGCGAGGATCAGTCGGCGGGTTTTTTCGAACAGGCGATCGTTGTCGCGGGCCACGTCCATCAGATGCGAAAGGCGATGGCGCATCTCGATATTGCGGTCGCGCAGGATGGTCATCTGCCGCTCGACCAGCGACACGGTGTCGCCGCGTCGGTGCGGAATGCGCAGCGACGGCAGCAGCTCTTCGTGCTCGACGAAGAAGTCCGGATGAGCCTCCAGGTAGGCGGCAACCGCGGCCGCCTCAAGGCTCTCTGACGCTGATTCGTCGACTGGTCGGGCGGGTACCTGTGGCTTGTCGGTCATGATTTCTGCTCGCTCAAAGACGCACTTGTCCTTCGTATACACGCACTGCCGGACCGGTCATCAACACCGGTTCGCCCGGGCCGGCCCACTCGATGGACAGACGCCCGCCGGGCAGGTCGATCAACAGCGGCGAATCCATCCACCCCTGACTGATGGCTGCCACCGCCGCCGCACAGGCGCCGGTGCCGCAGGCCTGGGTTTCCCCGGCGCCGCGTTCCCAAACACGCAGTTGCGCGCGATGGCGGTCGATGACCTGAAGGAAGCCGACATTGACCCGCGCCGGAAAGCGCGGATGGTGCTCGATCTTCGGCCCCAGCTCATGCACCGGTGCGCTGTTGATGTCGTCCACGCGGATCACCGCATGGGGATTGCCCATCGACACGGCGGCCAGTTCGACCGTGGTGCCATCGACGTCCAGCGAATAGCTGCTGGCCTGCGCTGGCGCCTGGAATGGAATGTCTGCCGGCACCAGGCGCGGCGCGCCCATGTTCACGCCGATCTGGCCGTCGTTACGCACGTCCAGCTCGATGATGCCGCCCTTGGTCTCGACGCGGATCTGCCGTTTGGCGGTCAGACGCTTGTCGAGCACGAAGCGGGCGAAGCAGCGCGCACCGTTGCCGCACTGCTCCACTTCCGAACCGTCGGAATTGAAGATCCGGTAGCGGAAATCCACATCCGGGTTACTCGGTGCTTCGACGATCAGCAACTGGTCGAAACCGATCCCGGTGTGGCGATCGCCCCATTGCTTGGCGTGTTTGGGCTGAATGTGCGCGTGCTGGCTGACCAGGTCGAGGACCATGAAGTCGTTGCCCAGGCCGTGCATTTTGGTAAAACGCAGCAGCATGGGTTACTCCGGCAGCAGGCTTTCGCCGGCAAACAGCTCGGCCACGGTTTCGCGGCGACGCACTTCAAAAACCTGATCACCATCCACCAGCACTTCAGCGGCACGGCCGCGAGTGTTGTAGTTGGAGCTCATGACGAAACCGTAGGCACCGGCCGAATGCACTGCCAGCAAGTCGCCTTCTTCCAGCGCCAGCTCGCGATCCTTGGCGAGGAAGTCGCCGGTTTCGCAGATCGGGCCGACGATGTCGTACTTGCGTGCAGCACTGTCGCGCGGTTTCACCGCGGTGACGTCCATCCACGCCTGATACAGCGCCGGGCGGATCAGGTCGTTCATCGCCGCGTCAACGATGGCAAAATCCTTGTGCTCGGTGTGCTTGAGGTATTCGACCTGCGTCAGCAGCACGCCGCCATTGGCAACGATGAAACGACCCGGTTCGAACACCAGCGCCAGATCACGCCCGTCGAGACGCTCGCGCACGGCTTTGATGTAGTCGGCAGCCAGCGGCGGCTCTTCATCGCGATAACGCACGCCCAGGCCGCCACCGAGATCGATGTGGCGCAGGTGAATGCCGCAATCGCCCAGACGGTCGACCAGATCGAGCAAGCGATCCAGGGCGTCAATGAATGGCGGCAGCGTGGTCAGTTGCGAACCGATGTGGCAGTCGACACCGACCACTTCCAGGTTCGGCAGATGCGCGGCGCGCACGTACACGTCTTCGGCGTCGGCAATGGCGATGCCGAACTTGTTCTCTTTCAGACCGGTGGAAATGTACGGGTGGGTGCCGGCATCGACGTCAGGGTTCACGCGCAGCGAAACCGGGGCGCGAACACCCAGCTCGGCGGCGACTACTTGCAGGCGCTCGAGCTCGTCGGTGGATTCGACGTTGAAGCAGTGCACGCCGACTTCGAGGGCGCGACGCATGTCGTCACGGGTCTTGCCGACGCCGGAGAAAACGATCTTGTCGGCGTTGCCACCTGCGGCCAGTACACGTTCCAGCTCGCCGCGGGAAACGATGTCGAAACCGGCGCCGAGACGGGCCAGGACATTCAGTACACCGAGGTTGGAGTTGGCTTTGACCGCGAAGCAGACCAGATGCGGCATGCCGGCCAGCGCATCGGCGTAGGCCAGATACTGCGCTTCGATGTGCGCGCGCGAGTAGACATAGGTGGGCGTGCCGAAGCGGTCGGCGATGGCGGACAGCGCCACACCTTCCGCGAACAGTTCCCCGCCACGGTAGTTAAAAGCGTCCATGGCGATCCCTTAGTAAACGTCGTGCTTGTGAGCCTTGGATGGCTGCTTCTGCGAAGACTGGGCTTGTTCGGCCGGGTCCTGGTCGTCATCGGGCAGGTACAGCGGGCCTTTTTGACCACAGGCCGAAACCAGGCAGGCAACCGCGACGAGCGCAGCAAGGGAAGAGATCAGGCGCTTCATGGCGAAATCCTTGAAAATGCGTTAATTGCGCCGGAGTATACCGGCCACCCGGCAGCTTGCCTATGCGACGGGGTTCCCGTCCGGCGGGGCTCCTGTGATGCGCATCATCCCTGTGGGAGCGAGCCTGCTCGCGAAGGCGTCGGCAAATTCAACAGGCTCGTTGCCTGACACACCGCTTTCGCGAGCAGGCTCGCTCCCACGGGGGCGGTGCTGGATGGGCCGACAGGTGCTTGGTCGTTAATCTTTGCAATCGGCCGGCAGCGTCCGTATCTTTCGGCGCTTGAGCCTGATCAGACATTTTTGAGGTTGCCGCAATGAGTTTGTCCGAAGCCCGTTTCCACGATCTGGTCGATGAAACCCAGGAAAAACTGGAAGACATATTTGACGAAAGCGATCTGGACATCGATCTGGAAAGCTCGGCAGGTGTCTTGACCGTCAAGTTCGAAAACGGCTCGCAGCTGATCTTCAGCCGCCAGGAGCCATTGCGTCAGCTGTGGCTGGCGGCCGTGTCCGGTGGCTTCCACTTCGACTACGACGAAGAAAGCGAGCGCTGGATGTGCGACAAGAGCGAAGAGCAGCTGGGCGAAATGCTTCAGCGCCTCGTCAAGCAGCAGGCTGGCGCCGAATTCGATTTCGAAGGTCTGTGATTCGTGACGGATGCCGCGCCTGTTCGCCCGCCGAAGCCGCTTTACAGCAACGTCAGCCCGGCGGTGCCTTCGCCGTGCACGGGTGTATGTCGACTGGACGAGCAGAAAGTCTGCCTCGGCTGCGCGCGTCACGTCGAAGACATTCGCGAATGGCGCTCGGCCGATGATCAACGGCGCCGGGTGATTTGTCAGCAGGCTGCTGCCCGCCAAAATTCTGTTTGATACCCCATTGTGGCGAGGGGATTATCCCCGTTGGGTCGCGTAGCGGCCGCAAAATCTATACGGCTGCTGCGCAGCCGAACGGGGATAAATCCCCTCGCCACAAGGGTTTCGCCCAGGCAAAAAAGGGCGTGACTTGTATGTTTTTTGAGCTGTGATAGTGTCCGCGAACGCCTCAAACCACCGAGGCACGGTGAAAACCCCGTCTTTTTTGGCGGGGTTTTGCTTTTTTTGTGCAGAAGAAAGGAGTCTGCCTGGATCATGACCGCACCTTCCATCACCCTTACCCGTCTGGACGTGCAACGTCTGGAGCGCCTGATCGACAACCTGAGCGATAAAGACCAGGCAGCGCCGGGCGTGATTGCGCTGCAAACCGAGCTGGATCGCGCCGATACCGTGGTCGGCCACGATGAAGTGCCCGCCGATGTCGTGACCATGAATTCCCGTGTGCATTGCCGCGAAGAAGGCAGTGGCAAGGATTACCACCTGACGCTGGTCTATCCCAAGGACGCCAACGCCGATGAAGGCAAGATTTCCATTCTGGCGCCGGTCGGCAGTGCGCTGCTGGGTCTGAAGGTCGGTCAGCACATCGATTGGCCGGCCCCGGGTGGCAAGTCGCTGAAACTGACCTTGCTGGAAGTGGAATCGCAACCGGTCAACGGCGGCGCCTTTCCCGAATAACTCCCCGCTTCAAACCTGTTCGAGCGCTTCATTCAACGAGCGCTCCAGGTCCGCCTTGTAGCGCAGATACAGATTGCTTGAACTGTGCCCGTCACCGAGCAACCCCGAGAGGTCGAGGTCGGTGATGTAGCAGCGATAGCGTTCGGTCTCGCGGCGCTGCTCGACGATCTCTCGGGCGACCACGCTGAACAACTGGTCGCCATGCTCCAGCTCGCTGAATTCGCGCTGATTGCAATACAGCGTGACCTGCACTTCGCCGGGCGCGGCTTTACCGATGATCGCCTGTACGTCATAGAACGGTTTGTTCACCGGGGTCTGCGGTGCCGGCCGGGTCTCGACCCTGCGCGAGCGCCCCGGGCCTGACGGCAACAGCTGGTAATACAAAGTCTCGGGGCTGCTCGCAGGGCCACCGTCCATCGGCAATTGCGCTTCACGGCGGTACTGGATCGATTGCAGAAAACGCTGCAGCGGCACCAGCAGACTCTGCTCGTCGTGGTACGGCAGTTGCTGCTGCCACAGCGCATTGAATTCATCCAGCACGTACAGCTCGGCCTGCTGCTCGCTGATGCGGTAGAACACCTGAATGCACTCCGGCTGACCCATCGGCAGGATCAGCGCCAGGTCATGGTCCTCCAGTGCCATCGGGTCGAGGTGCAGCGGGCTGTAACGCGGTTGTTCTTCGCCCAGGTAATCGAGCAGCGCCGGCAGGGTGGCGAGGGCGACATGGTTGACTTGACCCGGCACCAGCTCCAGCACGTGGTAGTGCTGCTGCACCTGAATCAGGTAGCGATGATTCAAGTCACTGAGCAACAGGGTCTGCGCGGTGTCGACGATTTCCTCGACGCGGCGGGCAATGAATTGCGCGCGGTTGTGGCAGAAGCAACGCACTTTCAGCGACGGCTGCACCGGGCCGCGCGGCAGGTTGTTGAGATAATCGCGCAGGCAATCGAGCAGCGCATGCGGGCCGTCGAAACGATTGACCAGCACTTCGTTCCAGCTGTTGAGCGTGACCTGATCGAGGGTCAGCACCAGGTTCTCGCGCACACCGGCATAGCTCAGCGAGTCGGTGCGTTCGGTGGTCATCAGGATGTTCAGATCACGGTGATGCTTGAGCGGGTCGACGCCGACGTTGATCAGCAGCAGCACTTCGCTGGGCACAGCGGCACGCAGCAAGGGCTCTTCGGCGACGGTGGACAAGGGCAGGGCGATGCACTGCTGCAGGCTGCCGAGCAGGTTGAACAGCTCGAACTCGCTCAAGTCGCTGGTGCCCGGGTGCAGGGCCAGGCGGGTGCTGCTGTCGATCACGCCGTTGCGGTGGCACCAGGTCAGCAGTTCAAGCAGCTCGCGACTGCGCTTGATCGGTGCGAAATGTTCCCACTCCAGCGCCGTCAGGCTGCCGTTGTACAGGCCCCACTGGGTCTGCCCCGGCTCTTTTTTGTTCGGCGACTGCACCAGGGTCAGGGTGTCTTCGGCCAGGTCCGGGGCGATGCCCGGATTGATGAACTCGACCTTGTCGGCCTTGCGCTCGAACGCTGCGTACAGGCGCCTGCCGAGGACATTGAGGTCGCGCTTGTTGATCAGACTGACAGTCTGTTCGCTGCGGGCGAACTGGGTCAGGAAGCGATAGCTGTAGTTGAGTTCATTGACCAGCGCGCGGCGCTCGGCGCTGACCTGGCGGACTTTCCACTGACTGCGGCTGTCGAGCAGCGCCAGTTGCCGTTGATCCCAATGCCACTCGCCAGCCAGGCGTTCGAGCAGTGCACGTTGCCAGCCCTGGCTGCGGCTGTTGCCGGTGAGCTTGCGGTTGACCTTCAGATACAGCGCGCGGCGCACCAGTTCAAGACGCTCCGGTTCGTTGCGGGCGAGCAGGTATTCCTCGATACGCCGGTACACGACCATGTACGGGTCAAGCTCATCGAGATCGAGCTGATTGGCGAACACGGCTTTCTTGAAGCGCAGGCTCAGGCACTGAACGTGCGGGTGTTCACTGGCGTACACCTCGGTCAGCAGCAGTTTGAGCACTGACTTGTAGGGCGACTCGATGCCTTTGAATAACTGCCACAATCCGGCGCCGATGAATTCCCCGGGCGGAATGGTCGCCATCGGCCCGAGATCGAGGGTTTCGTCGGCGCGAATGAAACGTTTGGACAGCAGCGTGTGGGTGTAGGCGTCGTAGGCTGTTTCTTCATAGACCGGCACCAACCACCAGATCGGCGTGCGCCCGGCCAGCCAGATCGCCGTGCGATAAAACTCGTCGAGCAGCAGATAGTGCTGGGTGCTGCCGCAGTTGTCCGAACTGAGCTCTGAATCGCGTTCGCCTTTGACGAAGCGCGCCGGGTCGATCAGGAAGAAATGCGCTTCGGCACCCTGGCTCGCAGCCCAGGCTTCCAGCAATTGGCACTTCTTGCTCAGCTCGGCGAGCTCGCTTTCGCTCAGATCCGGCCCATGGCAGACCCACACGTCCATATCGCTCTGATCGGCCTGGGCCAGCGTGCCAAGGCTGCCCATCAGGAACAGGCCGTGGATCGGTCGCGGCGGGTTACTGCCATGGCGCGGCCTGTAAGAGAACGAGCGAGTCAGGCGCTGCGCCTCGGTCAGCGCATTGGCGTCCGGCTCATAATTCGAGAGACCCGCCGGCGTACTGCCCGAGACATAGCCGGGCAGCAACGGATGATTGACGTGGAAGAACAGCGGCAACAGCGTCAGCACGCTTTGCTGGCGCGTCGACAAACCTTCAAGTGCGCGGCCGAGGCGGCCTTCATTGAGTTTGAGAAAACGTGCGCGCAGTTGGCTGAGGACCTTGCGGTCGATGCCTTCGTCCAGGTCGGGGCGGATTTCGTGGGTGCGGGTCATGTCAGCTCAAACCGGCTTGCAGGCTCGGACGTAGAGGGTCTCGGAATGGCCGCAGTTTAGCCGCTGCGCGGGAAGACGTTTAAGCTGAATTTGTTTTTTGGCGGCAGATTTTTATCGACGCAGACCGGGCAAGCCCGCGGAAATCCCGTGGCAGGAGTTCCCGTGGGCAAAGTCAGAGAAATCAGGCGGTTTCCTGTTCTTTCAAAATCGTCAGTACGGTCTGCACGTTTTGCGCGGCATCGCGACCGAGGCTGGTCAGATAACCGCCATCGGGCTGGTCGGTGAGTTCTTTTTCAAAGAGGCGCTGGGCAGCAGCGATGTGTTTCGGGGCAGCAGTCTGATGAATTTTCAGACCTTCCTGGGAACTGTCCAGGTTGAAGAGTGCAAGGACTTCCAGTTCGGCAACCAACTCAGGGGTAAGCGACATAAGGACTCCAGACTTTCTAGGAATTGGACGACAGCGCCTCTAAGGTGAACCCGCTGGTGCAGCATGTCCAGTGCTCGGATCAGGGGATTTTGTCTTGAGGCGAATTCCAGTGTAGTCGGGCGGCAGCAGATGGCTGGATGGATGCGTAACAAACCTTGTGGGAGCGAGCCTGCTCGCTCCCACAGAAATGATGTGGTTACTGCTTTTCCGGTGGCAGCTCTGGCAAAGCGCGCAGTGCTGCTTCGTACCACTGGGTGTCGAACGGGCGATCTTCATCGAGCATCGCGTCAATTTCGAAAGCCAGCACGTGGGCCATCAGATTGAGGATCTCCTCACGGTCCATGCCGACCAGAGTCAGCTTGTTCAACGTCGCCTTGGCCGCCGGCGGGTTGTCGCTTTCGATCTGGTTCTCGATGGCTTCGATCAGGGTCGCTTCGGTGAATGCTTCTTCGTCGTCATCGTTGACGATATCTGTCGGCTCGCTCATGGCAGGCTCCTCAGGGAAAGGCGCCAGTTTACCCGCATTCAGCGGCGTGATGCTGCTGGCGGGAAACGCCGCGGCGATCTATAAACAGGCACTGCCCACCCCGCACGGCCTGGAGGCTCTGTGATGTTCAAGCTCTACGGATTCGCTGTCAGCAACTACTACAACATGGTCAAACTGGCACTGCTGGAAAAAGGCCTGCCCTTCGAAGAGGTGACCTTCTACCCGACGCAGACACCGGAGTCACTGGCAATCAGTCCGCGTGGCAAGGTCCCGGTGCTGGGTGTCGACGCCGGTTATATCAACGAAACCGCGATCATCCTCGAATACCTCGAACAAGCACCAAAGGGCACGCCACTCCTGCCCAGCGACCCGTTCGAGCGCGCGCAGGTATTGGCAATTGCCAAGGAGATCGAGTTGTACATCGAGTTGCCGGGGCGTGCCTGCTATGGCGAGGCGTTTTTCGGTATGACATTGCCGGAGCCGATCAAGGAGAAGACCCGGACTGAACTGTTGCTGGGCTTCGCCGCGCTGGGCCGTCATGGCAAGTTCGCCCCGTACGTGGCGGGTGACAGCCTGAGCATTGCCGATCTGTATTTCCTCTACAGCGTGCCGCTGGCCTGTGCGGTCGGGCAGAAGTTGTTCGGCATTGATCTGCTGGCCGAGATACCGCAGGCGAAGGCGCTGCTGGAGCGGCTTGAGCAGAATCCGCACGTGCAGAAGATCGCGGCGGACAAGGACGCGGCGATGCCGGCGTTTTTGGCGATGATTGCTGCCAAGAAGTGAATTTTGTAGCGCTCTGAAGTCAGTCATCGCTGGCAAGCCAGCTCCCACAGGGCTATGGGTCGAACGCAAAATTGTGTTCCACAAAGAACCCTGTGGGAGCGGGCTTGCCCGCGATGCTTCTAGCGGCTGGCCAGCAATGCCTGACCGCGCGCCACCGCAGCCTTGACCTGCGCCGGTGCAGTCCCGCCGATATGGTCGCGGGCATTCACCGAGCCTTCGAGGGTCAGCACGGCAAACACGTCCTGCTCGATCTGATCGCTGAACTGACGCAGTTCTTCCAGGCTCATCTCGGCCAGATCCTTGCCGGTGTCGACGCCATACTTCACCGCGTGGCCAACGATTTCGTGGCAATCACGGAACGGCAGGCCACGGCGCACCAGATAATCCGCCAGGTCAGTCGCAGTGGAGAAACCGCGCAGTGCCGCTTCACGCATGATTGCGTGTTTCGGCTTGATCGCCGGGATCATGTCGGCGAACGCGCGCAGCGAATCGCGCAGGGTGTCGGCGGCGTCGAACAGCGGCTCCTTGTCTTCCTGATTGTCCTTGTTGTAGGCCAGTGGCTGGCCTTTCATCAGGGTCAGCAGGCCCATCAGCGCGCCGAACACACGGCCGGTCTTGCCGCGTACCAGCTCGGGCACGTCGGGGTTTTTCTTTTGCGGCATGATCGAGCTGCCGGTGCAGAAACGGTCCGGCAGATCGATGAACTGGAACTGCGCGCTGGTCCACAGCACGAGCTCTTCGGAAAAACGCGACAGGTGCATCATCGCGATGCTCGCGGCCGAGCAGAATTCGATGGCGAAGTCGCGATCGGAAACGTTGTCCAGCGAGTTGCCGCCGACGGCGTCGAAGCCGAGCAGTTGCGCGGTGTATTCGCGGTCGATCGGGTAGGTCGTGCCGGCCAGCGCGGCGCTGCCCAGCGGCATGCGGTTGGTGCGCTTGCGGCAGTCGACCAGACGCTCGTAGTCGCGGCTGAGCATTTCGAACCAGGCCAGCATGTGGTGCCCGAAAGTCACTGGCTGCGCGGTCTGCAAGTGGGTAAAGCCCGGCATGATGCTCGCGGCCTCACGCTCGGCTTGCTCCAGCAGGCCCTTTTGCAGGCGGGTGATCTCGGCGAGGATCAGGTCGATTTCATCGCGCAGCCACAGGCGGATATCGGTGGCGACCTGGTCGTTGCGGCTGCGCCCGGTGTGGAGCTTTTTACCGGTGACGCCGATACGGTCGGTCAGGCGCGCTTCGATGTTCATGTGCACGTCTTCGAGGTCGACGCGCCAGTCGAACTGGCCGGCCTCGATTTCGCCCTGAATGGTCCTCAGGCCATCGATGATGCTGTCGCGCTCGGCATCGGTCAGCACGCCGACCTTGGCCAGCATGGTGGCGTGGGCGATCGAGCCCATGATGTCGTGGCGATACAGGCGCTGGTCGAAAGTGACGGAGGCGGTGAAGCGGGCGACGAAGGCGTCGACGGGTTCACTGAAGCGGCCGCCCCAGGACTGATTGGTCTTGTCAGTGCTCATGAATTCGCTCGTATCGGCTTGAAGAAATGGCGTGAAACGCTGGCGCGGATAATAACAGGGTTGCCAATCCTGTCGCTGACACCGGTCGATACGTTTTTTCGCGGATGTGTCAGACATGTCCGGCGCGGTCTGCAAGGAATTTACAAAAGGATATTTTTTGATTGAGCAATATCGTTCCGACGAACGTCTACAGTGGACATAAGGGTCGGTGCGAATGCGGATCATGCAAAGGTCCGGCCACTGGCTATAAGAAGAGGGGGCGGGTGAGTTGTACAACGGTCACCCACCGTGAGAAACGCAGGAAACACTGGGCTCCGAGCGGTACGACCCGGACGCTGGCAAATATTGCTGGCCGACGTACGGCACTTTTTGGCGCTCGGGCTAGTCTTAGCGTGGATCGCGGTGACGGAGGTCACTACACCTGTCTACGCTATCCTTGTGCGAGACTCACGCAGGAATCCAGCGCAATATGAATGTCCTGATCGTTGATGACGAACCCCTGGCTCGCGAGCGCCTAAGCCGTATGGTGAGCGAGCTCGAGGGTTACACAGTCCTGGAGCCCAGTGCCACGAATGGCGAGGAGGCGTTAGCGCTGATCGACAGCCACAAGCCGGATATCGTGCTGCTCGATATCCGCATGCCGGGCCTCGATGGCCTGCAGGTTGCTGCCCGACTGTGCGAACGAGAGACGCCGCCGGCCGTGGTGTTTTGCACCAGTCCCGATGAATTTGCCGTGGAAGCCCTGCAGGCCAGCGCCGTGGGCTATGTGGTGAAACCTGTGCGAACCGAACACTTGAATGAAGCCCTGAAGCGGGCTGAACGTCCCAACCGGGCGCAACTCTCGGCCCTGACCCGTCCCGCTGCCGAAAGTGGCAACGGCCCACGCAGCCACATCAGCGCACGCACCCGTAAAGGCATCGAGCTGATTCCGCTGGATCAGGTGGTCTACTTCATCGCCGACCACAAATACGTGACCCTGCGTCACGAAGCCGGCGAGGTGCTGCTCGACGAACCCCTCAAAGCCCTTGAAGACGAATTCGGCGAACGCTTTGTGCGTATCCACCGCAATGCGCTGGTCGCTCGTGATCGCATCGAGCGATTGCAACGCACACCACTGGGACATTTCCAGTTGTTCCTCAAAGGCCTCAATGGCGATGCACTGATTGTCAGCCGGCGGCATGTTGCCGGTGTGCGCAAGATGATGCAGGGGCTTTGACCCGGTCCTCACCGGGCTTTTCGAGTTCTTTTATCCGGCATGGCTGGCCAGGGAGGGCACGCCGGTTCTGATTCAGGTCAAAGTGGAATTGACTGAGCTGTTATTATCCGCCGTATCTATTCAGTACGGATTGTTCCATGTCCCCTCGCGAAATCCGCATCGCCACCCGTAAAAGTGCGCTGGCCCTCTGGCAGGCCGAATACGTCAAAGCCCGTCTCGAGGCGGCCCACCCGGGCCTGCTGGTGACGCTGGTGCCCATGGTCAGTCGCGGCGACAAGCTGCTCGACTCGCCACTGTCGAAGATCGGCGGCAAGGGTCTGTTCGTCAAGGAACTGGAAACCGCGCTGCTGGAAAACCAGGCCGACATCGCCGTGCATTCGATGAAAGACGTGCCGATGGATTTCCCGCAAGGGCTGGGCCTGTTCTGTATCTGCGAGCGCGAAGATCCGCGCGATGCTTTCGTCTCCAACACCTACGCCAGTCTTGAAGCGCTGCCTGCCGGGGCCATCGTCGGCACTTCGAGCCTGCGTCGGCAAACGCAATTGCTGGCGCGTCGCCCGGACCTGCAAATTCGTTTCCTGCGCGGCAACGTCAACACCCGTTTGGCCAAGCTCGACGCCGGCGAGTACGACGCGATCATCCTCGCCGCGGCCGGTCTGATCCGCCTGGGTTTCGAGGAGCGCATCACATCGGCGATCAGTGTCGATGACAGCCTGCCGGCCGGTGGCCAGGGCGCGGTCGGCATCGAATGCCGCAGCGCCGACCACGAAATCCACGCCTTGCTCGCGCCTTTGCATCACGCCGATACCGCTTCGCGGGTGAACGCCGAACGCGCCCTCAACAAACATTTGAACGGCGGCTGCCAAGTGCCGATCGCCTGTTACGCCGTGCTTGAAGGCGAGCAGTTGTGGTTGCGCGGTCTGGTCGGCGAGCCGAGTGGTGGCAAGCTGCTCAGTGCCGAAGCCCGGGCGCCGCGTGCCGACGCGGAAATCTTGGGTGTGCAGGTCGCTGAAGACCTGCTCAAGCAAGGCGCCGACGACATTCTCAAAGCGGTGTACGGCGAGGCGGGGCACGAGTGACGGCCTGGCGCCTGCTGCTGACGCGCCCTGCGGATGACTGCACGGCGCTGGCCGAACAGTTGGCCGGGCACGGGATTTTCAGCAGTTGCCTGCCGCTTTTGGACATTGTTCCGCTGCCGCTCTCTGACACTATTCGCCAAGCGATTTCGCGATTGCCCGCTTGCAGCGCGGTGATTGTGGTCAGCAAACCGGCGGCACGGATCGCGGTGGATCTGCTCCAGTCCGAAGGCCCAGCGCCATTGAGCATGCCGTGGTTCAGCGTCGGCGCGGCGACCGCAGGCATTCTTCGTGAGCATGGTCTCGATGTCAGCTTCCCGGCTGACGGCGATGACAGTGAAGCCTTGCTGCAATTGCCGCGTCTGCGCGAGGCGCTCGACCAGTCCGGCGCGCAGGTGATGATCCTGCGCGGCGAGGGCGGTCGTGAACTGCTCGCCGAGCGCCTGCGCGCGCTTGGTGCTAGTGTCGAGTATCTGGAGTTGTATCGCCGCGATCTGCCAGCCTACCCGTCAAACGAGCTGCCACGGCGGATCGAAGCGGAACGCTTGAACGGGCTGGTGGTCAGCAGTGGACAGGGTTTCGAGCACCTGCGGCAGATGGCCGGCGATGCCTGGCCGAAGATTGCGCAGTTGCCGTTGTTTGTTCCAAGCCCGAGGGTCGCCGAGCTGGCACGTGCCGCCGGGGCTCAAACAGTTGTGGATTGCCGCGGCGCAAGTGCCGCGGCTTTGCTGACGGCGTTACGGGAATGTCCCGTGCCGTTTTCTAATGCAAAGGATGGATACGTGAGCGAAACAGCCTTGCCAAAAGATGACGTCCAGCCTGCGCTCGATGCCCAGGTTGAAACTCCACCACCGGCCAAAGAGCCGCGCCGAGGCAATGGACTGGCGATTGTCGCCTTGCTGCTCGGTGCCGCCGGTGTCGCCATCGGTGGCTGGGGTGTCTGGCAGGTGCGCCACCTGCAGAACAACACGCAGCAACAGTCGAGTCAGGTGCAGGCGTTGAACGATCAGGCGCAGAGTCTGAAGCTCAACGAACAGCGTCTGACCGAGCGTCTGGCGCAGTTGCCCGGTGCTGACGAACTCGCCGAACGCCAGCGTCTGGTGACGCAATTGCAGGGCGATCAGCAGCGCCTCAATCAACGTCTGGAAACCGTCCTCGGCGCCAGCCGCAAGGACTGGCGTCTGGCCGAGGCCGAACACTTGCTGCGTCTGGCCAGCCTGCGCCTTTCAGCGTTGCAGGACATCAGCAGCGCCCAGGCATTGGTGCAAGGCGCCGATGAGATTCTCCGTGAACAGAACGATCCGGGCTCCTTCGCCGCGCGCGAGCAAGTGGCGAAAACCCTGGTTGCCCTGCGCAGCACCGAACAGCCGGATCGCACCGGGCTGTTCCTGCGTCTCGGCGCGCTGCGCGATCAGGTCATCGACCTCACGGAGCTGGCGCCGGAGTACAAGGATCGCGGCGAGTCATTGCTGGGCCTGACCGCCGATGGCGATGGCGCCAGTCGCTGGGCGCAGTGGTGGGACAAGGTGTCGCGCTATATCCGCATCGACTTCAACGCTGACAAAAATGTTAAACCGTTGCTGGCCGGACAGAGCCTGAGCCAGGTGCGCCTGGCCCTGAGCCTGGCGCTGGAGCAGGCGCAGTGGGCCGCGCTCAACGGTCAGGCGGCGGTGTACACCCAGGCGCTGGCCGAGGCACGCGATGTGCTCAAGGGCAATTTCAACCCGGACAATCCGCAAAGCAAAGTCATGCTGGAACAGGTCGCCGAGCTGAGCAAGGAACCGGTCACCGTCAAGACGCCGGATCTGGCCGGCACCTTGAGTGCGGTGCAGGGGTATCTGGAGCGACGTAACGTCAATGCCGAGGAATCGGTGAAACCGTTCGCCAAGCCTGCCGCCAATGCTGCGCAGGAGGCGACCCCATGAAGCGCCTCTATGTAATCGTGTTTCTGGTCATCGCCGCGACGGCAGCGCTGGGCCTGGCGATTGCCGAGCATTCCGGTTACGTGCTGGTGGCGTACAAGAGCTTCCGCTACGAATCGAGCCTGTGGGCGACCCTGGCGGTGATCGCGGTGCTGTGGCTGCTGTTCTGGGGCATCAAGGTGCTGGTCGAGCTGGTGATGACCTCCACCGGCGTGGTCAATCCGTGGTCGCGGCGCAATCGCAGCCGCCGCGTGCAAGTGGCGATCGAGCACGGCCAACTGGATCTGGCTGAAGGTCGCTGGGCCAGCGCGCAGCGGCATTTGACCCGCGCAGCGGAAGCCGAGCGTCAGCCACTGCTGTATTACCTCGGCGCCGCCCGTGCGGCGAACGAGCAAGGTCAGTACGAAGAAAGTGATCGTTTGCTCGAACGCGCGCTGGAGCGTCAGCCGCAAGCTGAATTGGCGATCGCCCTCAGTCACGCGCAACTGCAAACCGATCGTGGCGACACCGACGGTGCGCTGGTGACCTTGCAGGCAATGCATGAACGGCATCCGCGCAGCGCGCAGACATTGCGTCAATTGCAACGTCTGCATCAGCAGCGTGGCGAATGGCCGGCGGTGATTCGTCTGCTGCCGGAGCTGCGCAAGGACAAGGTCCTGCCGCCGGCGGAACTGGCTGAACTCGAGCGTCGCGCCTGGGGTGAGAACCTGTCCTTGGCAGCGCATCGCGAAGAAGACGGTACGGTGGGTCTGCAATCGCTCAAGCGGGCGTGGGAACAGCTGACTTCGGCGCAGCGTCAGGAAGCACCTTTGGTGCTGGCCTATGCCGAGCAACTGCGCCAGTTGGGCGCTCAGGTCGAAGCCGAAGAAGTGCTGCGCACAGCGCTCAAACGCAAGTACGACAGCCATCTGGCGCGGCTTTATGGTCTGGTTCGTGGCAGTGATCCTGCGCGTCAGTTGCAGAATGCTGAAGGCTGGCTCAAGGAGCACCCGGCCGATCCGAGTCTGTTGCTGACCCTCGGGCGCTTGTGTCTGCAAACCAGCCTGTGGGGCAAGGCTCGCGACTATCTGGAGAGCAGTTTGCGCGTGCAGCGCAATCCGGAGACCTGTGCGGAGTTGGCCCGTCTGCTTGCACAGCTTGGCGATACCGAGCGCAGCAATCAGTTGTTCCAGGAAGGTCTGGGGCTGCTGGACGAGCGTCTGCTGGCGGCGCCTTTACCGGTTGCGGCAAAGGTCTGAAGGGCGGGGGAGGATGCTCCCTCGTGAACTTTGATGACCGAAAATTCCCCTTCTTTGCGCTCCAGAGACAAAGTCCTACAGAGCGCTTCACCGTTTCCTATCGAGCCTGTCGGGTTTTCCCTACACCTGCGGTGAACTGTCGGCAGGCCCTTGCCTTGAAAGGCTGACACGCTTTCCTCTACCGTAACCGTCTGTCTCTACTGTTACGGAAAAGCCATGTCGTTGGCCTGCTCACGCTCCTTGTTCTTCATGGCTTTCATTGCGGGGGCCTTTGCTCTGGGAGCTTCCTATTACCTCGAATATGCGGTCGGCCTGACGCCTTGCAGTCTGTGCCTGGTGCAGCGATTGTTCCTCACATTGCTGTGCATCGGCTGCGGCGTGGCGGCGGTGCATGGCCCTCGGCGCGTTGGCTTATGGTGGTACTGGCTGTTTGCACTCGGCGCCAGTCTGGGTGGTACCACCGCTGCGTGGCGGCAGGTGTTGATCCAGAGTGACTCGATGCTGCAACTGGTCAAATGCACGCCAACCGTGGAGTCACTGTTCAGCGACCTGCCGTGGATCTGCGCCTTGCAACGGATGTTCAACGGCGGCGCCGATTGTGCGGACATCTCCTGGACACTGTTCGATCTGAGCATCCCGGAATGGAGCCTGCTGTTTTTTGTCGGGGTGTCGATCCTTGCGGTTTATCAGTTGTTGCGTCTGATCTGGGGCGCTCTGCAACAACCGGTCAGCGACGAAGCGTCGCACCACCTGCTGGTCAGGGATTAAACACTTGTATGAACTTTATCTCCTGCGTACCTTGAAGCCATAGGCGTGCGGGCATAATCTGGCCGGCACGTGTCATTGGATTTATGTTGCTCGATGACGCTCTGCCCGATCGTCCACCAGTCAAATCACAACAGGGGCGCGGGTGTAGAGCAGCATGACCCACAAGGGAAGAGAGATCGCCATGCTCGAAAGTTGTCAGAATGCTCAGGAACGTTGGGGTGGGGTTCATCTGCTGATCGACCGCTGGTTGCAGGAGCGTGAAGAGCTGATCGGCGCCTACGACAAGCTCGGTGCGCAGCCTGAGTCGCTGTCCGAGAGCCGCAAGCCTTTGCAGGAATTCTGCGGCGTGCTGGTCGATTACGTATCGGCGGGGCACTTCGAAATCTATGAACAGCTGACTGGCGAAGCCAAGGCGTTTAACGACAAGCGCGGTCTGGAACTCGCCGAGACCATCTACCCGCGCATCGACGTCATTACCGAGAAGCTGCTCGCGTTCAATGATCTGTGCGATGAAGGCAAATGCGTTGCGGAGAAATTCAAGGAATTGGGCGGCTTGCTGCATGAGCGCTTCGAACTTGAAGACTGCCTGATCGAAGTGCTGCACACGGCACACAAGGAAGAAGATCCGGTTCAGGCCTGATCCACGTCCTTCATGAAAAAACGGTGCGCCCGAAAGCGCACCGTTTTTTTATGCCTGATCAGCTCGTCGCGCCACGCAATTCCACTTCGAAAACCAGAGGCGTGAACGGCGCGATCAGGTCGCCGGCACCGTCGGAGCCATAGGCTTGATCCGATGGAATCACCAGCCGCCATTTCGCCCCCACCGGCATGTTCTGCAAGGCGGTGCGCCAACCGGCGATCACGCTGTCGAGGTTGAACCATTGCGGCTGGGTGTTCTGATCGAACACGGTGCCATCCGGCAGCTTGCCGACATACAGCACCTGCACTTTGCCGTCCGGGCCGGCCTTGGCGCCAGTGCCCGGAACCAGTTCAGTCAGAAGGATGCCGTCGGCCAGTTCCTTCACCCCCGGTTTGGCTTTTTCCGCACTGAGAAAGCGTTGCTCGTTTTCCATCGCCGCGTCGCTCGATTGCAGTGATGCCTGCTCGGCATTGCGCGATTCGTGGTCGGCCAGAATCTGTTCGATACGCGCTTCACTCAGCGCCAGCGGCTTGCCCTGATACGCCTGTTGCAGACCTTCGATCAGCGCCTGGATCTGCAACTGCGGCACCTCTTGGCGCAGCCGTTCGCCGAGGCTGGCACCGAGGCTGTAAGCCAGATCATGAGCATCGTTCGCCGTGTTTTTTTCATCGGCATACGCCGCCGAAAAAAACACGCAGAGGGACAAAATAAAGTAGCGCGACATGGGCACTCTCCGACCTGGGATGCGGGGGATTATGCCAGTGCAAACGTCTGCATCGGTGAACTGCTTTTTCCCGCGCGCAGAACATTTCGGCTTCGGTGCAACGCAACGGTGCAGATACTGTCAACATGCCCTAGCGGCGGTATCAGCAGAGGTCTAGTATGAGCCGCACTCACGTCAGCCAGGAGGTAAACCATGTCGGCCACCAAGAAGCCTGTAAATACTCCGTTGCACTTACTCCAACAGTTGTCGGGCAGCCTGCTCGAGCATTTGGAAAACGCTTGCTCGCAAGCCTTGGCTGATGCTGAAAAACTGCTCGCCAAGCTGGAAAAACAGCGTGGCAAGGCGCAGGAAAAACTGCACAAATCGCGCACCAAATTGCAGGACGCCGCCACCGCCGGCAAAGCCAAGGCACAGAACAAAGCCAAGGCTGCCGTGAAAGAACTCGAAGACCTGTTGGACGCTTTGAAAGATCGTCAGTCCGAAACCCGCAGCTACATTCTGCAGCTCAAGCGCGATGCCCAGGAAAGCCTGAAACTGGCCCAGGGTGTTGGCCGCGTGCAGGAAGCAGTGGGCAAAGTTCTGTCGTCGCGCTCGGCCACACCGGCAACAGCACCAGCGAAGAAAGTTGCTGCCAAGCCTGCTGCAAGCAAAGCCCCGGCGAAGACCGCTGCGGCGAAACCTGCTGTTGCGAAAACCGCCGCCAAACCAGCGGCCAAGGCGCCAGTGAAAGCGGCTGCCAAACCAGCGGCGAAAACTGCAGCGAAGAAGCCGGCGGCGAGCGCGGCAAAACCGGCGGCTAAAACCACCGCAGCCAAACCTGCTGCAGCCAAGCCAGCAGTGAAAGCCACCCCTGCCAAAGCCGCTGCAAAACCGGCCGCGAGCAAAGCTGCACCGGCGAAAACCGCAGCCGCCAAACCTGCTGCCAAAGCAGCAGCGAAACCAGCAGCAAAACCTGCTGCCAAGACTGCCGCTGCGAAGCCTGCTGCCAAGACTGCCGCTGCGAAGCCTGCTGCCAAGACTGCGGCCAAGCCGGCCGCCGCCAAACCTGCTGCGAAAGTGGCGGTAAAACCGGCTGCCAAACCAGCCGCAACATCGGCAGCAAAACCTGCGGCAAAAACCGCTGCGAAACCGGCCGCCAAGCCAGCTGCGAAACCCGCTGCTGCCAAGCCTGCGACCGCTGCTGCAAAACCGGCCGCCAAGCCAGCCGCAAAACCAGCGCTGAAAAAGCCTGCAGCTGCCAAGCCAGCCGCGACCAAACCGGCTACTGCTCCAGCAGCCAAGCCTGCCACTGCCGCTACCCCGGCTGCTCCAGCTGCGTCGGCACCGTCGTCCGCCACTCACTCGACCCCTTCGACTGCGCCAGCGCCAGCCGCTTCGTCGAACGTCAGCAGCACCCCGACCAGCGCTTCCTAAGTGCCGGTTGCCGCGACGCGCAGCACTTGCAGCGCGTCGCGGTTCAGGCTGGCGGCATTGCCGGCCAAGCCCTCAAGCCAGGTCACCGAACCTGCATCGTTGCGCGTCCACTCCTGCGCCACACCTTCGAGCCGTGACAGCAAGGTGCGCTCAGCTTCAAGCTCCAGTGATTTGATCTGCTCGCGCATGCCGGCTACCACCGCATCGTCGACGGCCCGCGCTTTCCATTGCAGGCGCAGGCTTCGCAGCGGCTGCACCACTTCGATATCCCACGGCGCGGTCAAGGCCTTGAGCAGACGTACGCGCGGTTCATCGCACGCCACCGCGCGCTGCTCCAGCCATGAACCGCAGAGCAGCAGGCAGACATTGGCGCCCGCCGTTTGCAATTGCAGGCAGGCATCTTCCACGCCCGGCCGGGCGTAGACATCAAGTGCAAAGCTCCACAGGTCAGAGGACATCGTGCTACTCGCGCCAGTTGTGAGCGAAGCTGGTAGACTCCGCCGCCATTATGATCCGACTTCAGAACCTGACTTTACAGCGTGGCCCGCAACGTCTGCTAGAAGACGCCGAGCTGACCCTGCACGCCGGCCACAAAGCCGGCCTCATCGGCGCCAACGGTGCCGGCAAATCCAGCCTGTTCGCCCTGCTGCGCGGCGAGTTGCACCCGGACTCGGGCGACTGCCTGCTGCCGGCCGACTGGCGTATCGCGCATATGCGCCAGGAGGTCGACACGCTCGAACGCCTGGCGGTCGATTATGTGCTCGATGGCGACCTGCGTCTGCGCGAGGTGCAACGCGAGCTTGCCGCTGCCGAAGAGGCCCATGACGGCACCGCACTGGCGCGCCTGCACGCCGAACTCGACAGCGCCGACGGCTACACCGCCGATGCGCGGGCGCGCAAGCTGCTCGCCGGTCTTGGTTTCACCAATGAGCAGATGGATCGTCAGGTAGGAGATTTCTCCGGTGGCTGGCGGATGCGTCTGAATCTGGCGCAGGCACTGATGTGCCCGTCGGATCTGCTGCTGCTCGACGAACCGACCAACCACTTGGATCTCGACGCGATCATCTGGCTCGAAGAGTGGCTGAAGAGTTATCCGGGTACCTTGCTGCTGATTTCCCACGACCGGGATTTCCTCGACGAAGTGGTCGATCACGTCGCCCATGTCGATCAGCGCAAACTGACCCTCTACCGGGGCGGCTACACCGCGTTCGAACGCGCCCGCGCCGAGCGTCTGGCCCAGCAGCAACAAGCCTACGAGAAGCAGCAGGCGCAGCGTGCGCACATGGAAAGCTACATCGCCCGCTTCAAGGCGCAAGCGACCAAGGCCCGTCAGGCGCAGAGCCGGATCAAGGCGCTGGAGCGCATGGAAGAATTGTCGGCGGCCCACGTCGATTCGCCGTTCGACTTCGCCTTCCGCGAGTCGACCAAGATCTCCAGCCCACTGATCGACCTGTCCGATGCACGCTTGGGTTATGGCGACAAGACCATCCTCGAGAAGGTCAAGCTGCAACTGACCCCGGGTGCGCGGATCGGTCTGCTTGGGCCGAACGGTGCGGGTAAATCGACGCTGATCAAGAACCTCGCCGGCGAGCTCGAACCGCTGGCCGGGCGCCTGACCCGTGGCGAAAACACCGTGGTCGGCTACTTTGCCCAGCATCAGCTCGACTCGCTCGACTCCAAGGCCAGCCCATTGCTGCACTTGCAGCGTCTGGCGCCGAGTGAACGCGAGCAGACCCTGCGCGACTTCCTCGGCGGCTTCGACTTCCGGGGCGCACGCATCGATGAGCCGGTGCTGAATTTCTCCGGTGGCGAGAAGGCCCGTCTGGCCCTTGCCTTGATCGCTTGGGAGCGGCCGAACCTGCTGCTGCTCGACGAACCGACCAACCACCTCGACCTGGAAATGCGTCTGGCGCTGACCATGGCCCTGCAGGAATTCAGCGGTGCGGTGCTGGTGGTTTCTCACGATCGGCACTTGCTCAAGAGCACCACCGACAACTTCTATCTGGTCGCCGACGGCAAGGTCGAAGAGTTCGACGGCGATCTCGAAGACTACGCACGCTGGCTGGTGGAATACCGTCAGCGCAATGCGCCGGTCAGCAACACGCCGGTCAACCCGGACAAGACCGACAAGAAAGCGCAACGCCAAGCGGCGGCAGCGTTGCGTCAGCAACTGGCGCCGCACAAGCGCGAGGCCGACAAGCTCGAAGCCGAACTGGGCAAGCTGCACGAGAAACTGGCCAAGGTCGATGCCAGCCTGGGTGACAGCGATATCTACGAGCCGGCACGCAAGAATGAATTGCGTGATCTGCTCGCCGAACAGGCGAAATTGAAGGTGCGTGAAGCCGAGCTGGAAGAAGCCTGGATGGAAGCCCTGGAAACCCTGGAAATCATGCAGGCGGAGCTGGAGGCGTTGTCCTGATGGAAGCCTTCAAGCTGCCTTTCTCGGCGGTGTGGGTCGAGCCGCTCTGGTTCACCGCGCAGATTCTGCTGATTCTGCTGGCCGGTTACCTGACCCAGCGTTTCGTCGCCAAAGGCCTGACTCGCCTGGGTGAGCGCTATCCGTTTCCGCCGCAGTTGCTGATGCCGCTGCGCGGCGTGTTGCGCTGGCTGATCATGGGCAGCGCGCTGCTCTTCGTGCTCGAGCGCCTCGGCGTTTCGGCCACGGTGCTGTGGACGGCGCTGTCGGGATTTGTCGCGGTGGCGGCGGTGGCGTTCTTCGCCATGTGGAGCGTGCTGTCGAACCTGCTCTGTGCCATTCTGATCTTCACCGTCGGGCCGTTCCGCCTCGGCGACGTGGTCGAGCTGGTCGACACCACCGACAAGCCTGGCGTCAAAGGCCGGGTGATCGCGATCAATCTGCTCTACACCACGTTGATCGAGGCCGAAGAGTTGGGCACCGGCAGCGCCATGGTGCAGGTGCCGAATAGCCTGTTCTTCCAGCGATCGGTGCGGCGTTGGCGCGGGACCGATGTGTTGCCGTCGAGCGGGTTCGAGAAGTAATTTCTACGTCGTCTGTTCCGACGCCTTCGCGAGCAGGCTCGCTCCCACATTGGAATGCGTTCCCCCTGTGGGAGCGAGCCTGCTCGCGAAGGGGCCCTCAGCTTCCCGCAATATTTAGCAAAAAACTGGTAGTCATCCACACGAAGCCGCATTAGCTTAGGCATTTGTCACAAGCATCAGCCGAGGTGTGCGATGGAGCTTCAAACATGGCTGGCATTCTTTGCCGCCTGCTGGGTGATCAGCCTGTCCCCGGGCGCGGGCGCCATCGCGTCGATGTCCAGTGGTTTGCAATACGGATTCTGGCGCGGTTATTGGAACGCGCTGGGCCTGCAGATCGGTCTGGCGGTGCAGATCGCGATTGTCGGCGCGGGTGTTGGCGCTGTGCTCACTGCTTCGGCCACGGCATTCCATGCGATCAAATGGTTCGGCGTTGCCTATCTGGTTTATCTGGCGATCAAGCAATGGCGGGCGCTGCCCATGGACATGAGCGATGACGCCGCAGTGCGGCCGATCGGCAAGCCGCTGGCTTTGGTGTTTCGCGGCTTTCTGGTGAACATCAGCAACCCCAAGGCGTTGGTGTTCATGCTCGCGGTGTTGCCGCAGTTCATCAATCCCCATGCGCCGCTGCTGATTCAGTATCTGGTGATCGGCGTGACCATGGTGTTCGTCGACCTGATTGTCATGGCCGGCTACACCGGACTGGCGTCGAAGGTGCTGCGCCTGTTGCGCACGCCCAAGCAGCAGAAACGCATGAACCGCACCTTTGCCGGGCTGTTCATCGGCGCAGCGGCATTCATGGCGACGTTGCGCAAAGCGGCGGCGTAAAACGCTCGGGCACAAAAAAGGCGACCTCAAGAGGTCGCCTTTTGCATTTCTACCGAGACATCGGGGCAAGCGAGCTTTTCTTGAATCAATAGCGAGGGCCGCTTCGCGACCCAACGGGGATAAATCCCCTCGCCACAGAGCCCTTCGCCACAAAAGTCCTCAGATCCGGCTCAGCGTAAAATCACCGGCGCCGTATCACGCGGCAGATTGTTGCGCTGCGGCGCTTCACGCGGCTGCTCATAACCGTCACCACCACCGAGCTGCATGCTCAGCTGCCCGGCCACGTCTTCGCCCAAAGCCTTCGACACCTCACGCACCACCCGCGGACGGTTCAGCGAGATCTTGATGTCGCGATGGTTCACCAGTTTGGTGTCCTGCGCTTCGCCCATCGCCGTGAAGGCCGAGGTGATCTCGTAGGTCTTGGTGTTGATCAGACTGAAATCCGCCACCAGCGTCAGGCCCAGTACCGCCGAGTAGCTGTCGGTGTGCGCCAGCTCGTTGATGTCCTGGGTGAAGTCGATGTCGGACACAGTGCCGAACAGCACGTAGTCGGCGCCTTTGAAGTTGCCGGCCTTGATGCGCTTGATCACGTCATACACATCGCCTTTGGATGAGGCGGTATAAGGCGTGCCCTGCACCAGCTGGAACATGCCGGTACGCAGGATTTCACCCTTGATGTCGCCGGTGAATTTGCGCAACTCGCCCTGTTCGATGTAGCTGGTGGTCGCTTCGATCTCGTTGTAGCTCGAAGAACCGCTGGCGCTGTAGTAACTCTCGCGGTGATTGCTCTGCGCCGAAACGATGTGGATGTATTGCTCCACGCGCTCCTGATACGCCAGATCCGTCACCGCCACTTTCGGGGCCGCCTGCGCGCTGAAGGCGCAAGCCAGGGCCATCATGCCAATCCATGTGCGCATCGATCAACGCTCCGTGGTTTTGCGGATCTCTTTTTCATCCATCCACTCGGCCAGACCGCTTTCGACGTCGATCAACTGCAGGCTGAATTTGTAGAAGACGTCCTTGTAGTCGCTGCTGCGCTTGACGATCGAGCTGATCGAGCCTTCGATGCGGTACTTGGCGGCAACCATGTTGCCGGTCTTGGCCACGGTGCTTTTCTTGTACAGGCCGCTCTGGTTTTGCAGCTTGAGCTGGTCAACCTGGCTCTGCATCGCATTGTTGTCGCTGGCGAAGCGCGCAACACCGGTCTTCATCAACTGAGTCTTGATGCTGGTGGTGATTTCGCGGGTGTCGATGTACTCGCTGGTCTTGTTCTTCACATCGTAGACCTGAACTACCGGACGACCCTGCAGGATGCCGGACTGGGCCAGCGAGCGGGTCATCGACTCGGCGATCATTTGCAGGTCGGTCGAACCGAATTCGTTGGTCACGGTTTCAACCGCTTTGGTGTCGCCGTAGCTGATGTTCTTGCTGCCCAGGGTCGGCGAGGTGTTGGCGCAACCGGAGGCGAGCAGGGCGATGACGGCGATGCAGGAAAAGCGTGCAAACATGAGAAAGCTCTCTCAATCAGAAATAGGGTGGCGGGCTTAAGGCGTCTTGATTTCCAGACGGAAATCCACGGCTTTCGGGGTTGGGGCGATAGCCTGAATGAAGCTGGTCTGGGCGCCGTACATCATCTGGCTTTTCCACACTTCTTCTTCGGCAACCGGGAAACCTTCGGCGCCGAGCCAGGCGAAGCGGTAGTAGAAAATCTTGTTGCTGTTGAGGGTGTTGCTCAACTGCACGTTGACGGTCATGAAGCCGTTTTCACGAGCCACGCGCATGGCGCCGACGACGATGTGTTTCTGCGGGCCCATGGCCACGACTTTGCTCGCGGCGCTGCCCGGCTCAGGTGGTGGCGGGGTGGCGCAGCCTGCCAGCAAGGCGAGGGCGGCGACGACGATGATCTTCAAGCGCATTGCAAAGACTCCGTTCTTAAGGTTGTTTGAGGCTGGCGACGTTGGTCGCGGCAGCGCTCGGCATTACGTGAGCAGCGATGCCGCCAGCGAATACCTGGTTGCCCACGGCACGCAGGCTGATCACTTGGTAGCGCTGGTCGACAGTGACCTTGACCACCGAGCCGCCGACGGCGCTCGGCAGGGTAACCTGATGCTCACCTTTTTTCAGGCGCAGACGTACCACTTGGGTGTTGTCCGGCAGGGTGCGCCATGTACGGGTATCGGCACCTTCGAGCACCGCTGAAGAAATCCCCACGGCGAGACCGGCCAGCGGGTTGGTTTCGTTTATCTGTTTCTGCGCCACACCTTTGGTGATCGCGCGCACGGTGGTGCGCACGATGATCCCCGGCATGTCATCGCGCAGAGCGCGGCGGGACATGGCGGTGGTGCTGTTCAGCGCGGTCAGGTCAACCTGCTTGCCGTCGACACCGATCTGCGCAAACGGCGCGGTGGAGGTGTCCGGTTTGATGATCGGGAACGACAGCGGAGTGATCACCACGTTGTTGGAAATCGGCAGCGGCAGCGGCACACGAATCGAGTCGCGGGCCGGGGCCAGACCGCTCTGCACGACGATGAGAATGTCGCTGTCATCGGATTTGGAAGGCTTGTCGAGATTGACCAGCGCCTGCTCGAGCAACGGCGTGTTCGGGCGCAGTTCGGCAGCCTTGCGATAACCCGGCGCGGCCAGATCCTTCTCGCCCAAAGCTTCGTAAACGAAACCGGCCAGGTAATGGCTGAATGCACTCTGGTAGCTGTTCTTCAGGCCGACCACTTCCGGCGCGTCGAGGCTGGCCACCGGATAACCCTGCAAATCCTTGTACTGGGTCTTGATGCCTTCTTTCTCGGCCTCTTCTTCGCTCTTGAGGTATTCCTTGTCGCGCAGGTCGGCGATCACCGCTTCGCGTTCGTGGGTCTTTTTGATCGCCGTGCGGGCGCCATCGAAATCGTTGACCGCCAACAGGTTCAGGGCCATCTGCGTGGTCAGCATGACTTTTTCGTAGTCATAGCCTTCGTAGCGACGCACCTTGTCGTTGACGATGAAGCTGCCGAACTGTGCCAGGTACTTGGCCGAGTCGAGCTTGACTGCGTCTTCCCACTGACCGACCACCTGATCGGCATTGCCCCAGGCGTTCTGGCTGCCCGACAGGTCGCCCTTGGCGCGCAGCAGTTCACCTTTCTCGAAGTAATAGAGCAGGTCTTTGTCGGTGCCGGTGTTGTTCTTTTCCAGCAGGGTCAGCGCGGCGTCGACGTTGCCGGATGCCAGTTGCTGATTGGTCTGGGCCAGTTCGGAATCGTAGTTGCGAAACGCTGCGCAGCCGGACAACAGCGTGACAGCGCTGAGCGCGAGCAGCATGGAAGCGCGGAATGCCATGGGTACTTCTTCCCTGAGTAACAAAACTTGCAGCCGCGTGTGCTGGTCGGGCTGGTGTGACCTATCGACGGCGGCGCTGGCCTCCTGCCAATTCCTCATGGGTGAGGAGCTTTTGATGCCGGCTCGCTGGGCGAGGGCGCGGCATTATAAACGTGGGGTGATGGCTATGTAATAGCTTTTTGGGTGCATTTTCAGATGTGGTGCCATCACTTCTCCGCAGTAGCGGGTTTATCCGACGCGGGTTTTTGATTCGGTACAAAGGCTGATCCGACGGTATAGACCTGATCCCGGAATACCCGCAGGTGCAGAATCTGGCGGTCCTGGTCGACGCGCATTTCAAAAGGGTGGTCGATGGACGCAGGCGCAAAACGGAAGGTATGCAGGCCTTTCTTCAAACGCAGGCGGGCGACCAGCGTCTTGTCCGGCAACGCTCGCCATGTGCGGGTGTCGGCTTCTTCGAACGGATCATGCTGAGTGACGATCAACGAGGCTTTCGCCGGGTTGCGCTCGTTTTCCTGCGCTTGACCGATGGCGGCCATGTTGGCGCGGAACATCGCCCGCGAGATGATTTGCGGCATGTCGTCGCGCAGTGTGCGCATGGACATGTCAGTCACGCTGTTGATTACTACCAACGGCTGTTTGCGACCGTCTACGGTGATATGGCTGAAGTTGGGCGTAACTGCGTCCGGCACCATCACCGGGAATGAAATGGGCGCGATGATGACCAGCGTTTCGTTCAGACGAACCGGGATCGGCACTTGCACTGAGCTGCGAGCCGGAGCCAGGCCACTCTGGATAATCAGCAACACATCGCTTTCATCGGCTTTCGCTGGCGATTTGTCGAGATTGCGCAGGGCCTTTTGCAGCAAGGGCATGTCCGGCCGCAGTTCGATCGCCTGACGATAACCGGCCGCCGCGAGGGCGCGCTCGCCGAGGGCTTCATAGGTGAATCCGGCCAGATAGTGGCTGAACGCACTTTGGTAGCCGTTTTTCAGCTCAACAACCTGCGCCGCATCAAGCAAGGCGACCGGGTAGCCTTCCAGTTCTTTGTAATGGGGAATCTTGCCCTGAGCTTTGGCCTGCTCCTCGGCCGCTTCGTATTGCTTTTCACGCTGGCGGGCGATCAATGCTTCGCGTTCGTGGGTTTTCCTGATGTCTGCGCGGGCGCCGGCAAAGTCATTGACGGATAGCTGGTTCAAGGCCATTTGCGTAGTCAGCATGACCTTTTCGTAATCGTAGCCTTCATAGCGCCGCAGCTTGTCGTTGACCAGCATCGTGCCCATTTCATCACCGAAACGCGCCAGTAATTTCATCGCGCCGGACGGGTTGGCTTCCTCGCGCTGGAAGATCATCCGGTCGGCATTGCGCCAGGCGTCCTGGCTGTCGGGCAGGGCACTGCCAGCGCTGAGGATCGCGCCTTTTTCCAGGTAATACAGCAGATCCTTGTCTTCCCACGGGTTGTTCATTTCCACCAGTGCCAGAGCCCCGGTCAGATTGCCCCGGGTCATTTGCTCGGTGGTCTGCTGCATTTCAAGATCGTAGTTGCGATAGGCGGCACAACCGCTCAACTGAACAGCGACGCAAAGCAGCAAAACGAACGGAAGACTCCGCATTGAGGTTGATTCCTTGCGCGCAAATGCTCTGGGGCGGGCAGTATAAAGTGGATGATGGCAAATGGCTGTGATCTTGATCGAACGTGTCGATGCTCAATCGGCAGCGGGCAGTGCGGCAATACTCGGCGACAAACGCTGCTGCCGTCTGCCGGGTATTTCCTGCCAATCAAAGCGAAACGCCGACAAAGCTTGAGAGAAATGTCTTCGAAGTGAACAATATGTAACTTCGCATTTCCATTTGAGATTCGTTCATGACTGCCTCGTCCCGATTGCTGGCCTGGCTGCTGTTCCCGTTATTGTCCCTGAGCAGCCTGCCGCTGCTGGCCGATACCGTGGAAGGCGCGCCGCAAGCGTTGCACCTGCTCGATTACATCAGTGCCGATTACCCGCCAACGGTCGCGGCAGGCAAAGTCATCGACGATGGCGAATACCGCGAGCAGCTGGAATTCACTCAGGTCCTGCAAGGCTTGATCACTGCATTACCGGCCAAACCGGAAAAAGCCGCGCTGGAACAGGGCGTCGAATCTTTGCATGCCGCCATCACTGCAAAGCAGGACGGTGCCGATGTCGCCCGTCAGGCCCGACAGCTGGGGGCGAAACTGGCGGTGGCTTATGAAGTCAGCCAGGCACCGATCATCACCCCGGACCCGACACGCGGTGCGCCGTTGTATGCGCAGAACTGCTCGGTGTGCCATGGCGACACTGGCGCTGGCGACGGCCCGGCCGGCGTCGGTCTGACCCCTGCGCCAGCCAACCTGCGCGATGCTGCGCGCATGGATCACCTGAGCCTGTACGCGATCTACAGCACCCTCGGCCAGGGCGTCGAAGGCACCGACATGCCGGCGTTTGCCGATCAGCTCGATGATCGCCAGCGCTGGGATCTGGCCACCTACATCGCCGGCTTCAGTGCCGATGCGGCAGCCGTCAAGTCCGACAAGGCCTACAACATTGCCGACCTGGCCCGGCAGACCCCGGCCGAGGTGCAGGCTGCCGAGGGCGCAGAGGTCGCGGCAACGTTCCGGGCTCAGCGCGCGCAACCGCCGCAGGTCAAACGTGGTCCGGCACAGTTGCTTGATTACACTGCCGCCACGCTGGACAAGAGCCTCGCGGCCTACCGCGCCGGTGAACATGATCAGGCCTATGACCTGTCGGTAGCAGCGTACCTGGAAGGCTTCGAACTGGTCGAAAGCTCGCTGGACAACGTCGATGCCAACGTGCGCAAGGACACCGAAAAATCGCTGATGGCTTACCGGCAGTCGCTGCAGGACGGTCTGCCGGTCGAGCAGACCGAGCAGCGTCTGGACGCGGCCAAGGCCAGACTCAAGGAGTCCGCCGGTCTGCTGGGCAGCGATGGTCTGAGCTGGTCGCTGAGCTTCATCTCCGGTCTGCTGATTCTGCTGCGCGAAGGTCTGGAAGCGATTCTGGTGCTGGCGGCGATCCTCGCCTTCTTGCGCAACACCGGTCAGCAGTCAGCGGTGCGCAGTGTCAACGTTGGCTGGGGCCTGGCGTTGCTGGCGGGCTTGGGCACCTGGGCGCTGGCGGCGTATGTGATCGACGTCAGCGGTTCGCAGCGTGAGTTGCTGGAAGGCGCCACCGCGTTGTTTGCCAGCGTCATGGTGTTGTGGCTCGGCGTGTGGATGCATGACCGCCGTCACGCGGCGGCCTGGCAGGATTACATCAAGAGCAGTCTGGTAGGCGGCGGTGGTCGTTTCGGTTTTGCGATCCTGGCGTTTTTTTCGGTGTACCGCGAATTGTTCGAGGTGATTCTGTTCTACGAAACCCTGTGGCTGCAGGCCGGGCCTGCCGGGCACAACGCCGTGCTGGCTGGCGGTGCGACGGCGCTGGTGCTGCTGGTCGGCCTAGCGTGGGTCATTCTGCGCGGATCGGCGAAACTGCCGCTGACGCTGTTCTTCAGCATCAACGCCGCGCTGCTGTGCGCGTTGTCGGTGGTGTTTGCCGGGCATGGCGTCAAGGCCTTGCAGGAAGCCGGGATCTTCGGCACACGGCCGGTGGCGTTCTTTGAATTCGACTGGCTGGGGATCCATGCCGATGCCTATTCGCTGACCGCGCAGGTGGTGGCGATTGTGGCGATTGCTGTGCTGTATGGGCGCAGTTGGGTGGCGGAGAAGCGTCGGGTTTCGGCTGCATAAAGGCATTCGCTGCGCTCATATTCGCGAGCAGGCTCGCTCCCACAGGTTCGGTATGTATCCTTTGGGGGCGAGCCTGCTCGCGAATTTTTTGGAGGCAAGAACATGCGTGTATGGATCGATGCCGACGCCTGTCCACGGGCGGCGAAGGATCTGGTGGTGAAGTTCGCGTTAAAGCGCCAGTTCGAAGTGGTGCTGGTGGCCGGGCAGCCGCAGGTCAAGCCGGGGCTGGCGATCGTCAAATTGATTGTGGTGCCGAGCGGGCCGGATGCGGCAGATGATTATCTGGTCGAGCATGCGGTGCCGGGCGAACTGGTGATCTGCAGCGATATTCCGCTGGCCGATCGGCTGGTGAAGAAGGGCGTGGCGGCGCTGGATCCGCGCGGCAAGGAGTTCGATGCGCAGAACATGGGCGAACGCCTGGCGGTGCGTAATCTGTTCACCGATCTCAGAGAGCAGGGCCAGATGAGCGGCGGGCCGGCGCCGTTTGGCGAGCGTGAAAAGCAGGCGTTTGCCAATGCGCTGGATCGGATCCTGACCCGGCTCACCCGCAAGCCCTGAAAAGATCACAGCCTGCGGCAGCTCCTACCGGGGCGGTGTATGCCGCAATATCACGGCGCGACACGGAACCTGTAATTGGATGGACTCGCCCAAGCCGAGGCGTCTGTGCGCCACGGTGGCATTCTTATAGAAGCCAACGACAGCGAGGGCGAGGCCATGAAAAAGCATACGACGATTGATCAATCCTTGTCAGCCGACGTGTCGGCATGCTCCACAGTTGCGATAGATCTTGCCAAGAGGGTTTTTCAGGTGGCTGGGGAGGATGCCCTCGGTCAGGTGATTTTCGAAGATCGAATCAAGTCGCGAGAAGCCTTTCAGGTATTTCTGCGTGGGCTTCCCGCGAGCGTTACGGTGTTAGTTGAAACCGGGCCCGGCGCTCAAGCATGGGCGCGATTGCTCCAGATGCAGGGTAATTCCGTCCGCATCCTGCCGGCCCAGCTGGTTGCCAGTCATCGTAGCGGCCCAAAAAATGATCGCAACGATGTATTGGCGATCTTGCGTGCAGGCCGCGACTGCAAAATTTCGGCAGTACCGATCAAGAGTGCTGCGGCGCTGGCGATGCAGGCCCTGCACAGGGCTCGTCAGGGCTATGTGCGGCGCCGCACTGCGGTGGGTAATCAGATACGCGCCTTGCTGTTGGAACATGGGGTAGCCATGGCTCAGGGTGAGATAGCGATCAGGCAGCTCGTGCCTCGAGTTCTGGAAGATGCCACTCAGCCGCTACCTGATTTGCTGCGTGAACTGATCGCCGAACTTTTGGGTGAGTGGGGCCAACTGGGTGAGCGCGTCAACGTGCTGACCGGTCGGCTGGAAACGGCAGCGAATGAGGATGAAACGGCGAAGCGGCTGATGACGGTGCGCGGTGTTGGTCCGATCATTGCCACGGCGCTGCTGGCCAAGCAGACCGAACCCGAACGCTTCGCCAACGCCCGTTTGTTCGCCGCCTACTTCGGATTGGTGCCCAGCCAGCACAGCTCTGGCGAGAAAAACCGATTGGGCGGAATGAGCAAGAACGGTGACGCTTATCTGCGAAGTTTAACGATTCAGGGCGCTCATGCCGTTTTAAGACAGATACGTCCGGATTCAGAGCAGCCGGACGACAGGCGTCTTTGGCGCTGGATTTCCCGCCTGGGCCGCAAGCAGGCAGCAGTGCGATTAGCCAATCGAAATCTGCGCATCCTCTGGGTGCTGCTGCAAAACGACCAGACTTATCGGCGCCGGCCGGGCGATGGCCAGGAGGCTGCGATGAGTCACTGACAACAAAGTTCTGCCACCGGGGCGTAAACCGCTCCAACCCATGCTGAAGAACATTGACCCCAGGTCAGACCGTCGCGGATTGATGCCTGAGCTCCTACTGGCCCTTGAGGCCTTACTGTAATCGGCATACCGCGAGCTAACCCAATGTTGGCCAGAAGCCGCTCAACGCTTCCTCGAACAGGCCTTATACATAGATGCAACCGGGTAGCAGTGTTCAAAAGCGGGTTGAATGGTGGGGCGAGTCCATACATAGGAGCTGCCGAAGGCTGCGATCTTTTGATTTCAAGCGTCGTTTTCGTGAGTCAGTTCGAGCACGCGGTCGACCAGTTTGTTGATCCCCGAAGCCGCTTCACTGATGGTCTGCGCCAGCATGTACGCCGGGGTGGTGACCAGTTTGCGCGCCTTGTCTTCGACGATCTCGGTCACAGCGCACTCTTCGTGGGTGGCGCCCATCTTGTTCATGGCCGCAGCGGTGTCGGCGTCGTTGCCGATGGTGCAGGTCACGCCCGGGCCATAGATTTTTGCTGCCAGCGCCGGGGAGATGCAGATCAGCCCGACCGGCTTGCCCGCTTCGGCAAATGCTTCGGCCAGGGCCAGCACTTCGGGTTGCACGGTGCAGCCGGCGCCTTCGATGGCGAAGTTCGACAGGTTCTTCGCCGCGCCGAAACCGCCGGGCACGATCAGCGCATCGAAGTCTTCGACGTCGGCGTCGCGGATATCCTTGACGTTGCCCCGGGCAATGCGCGCCGATTCCACCAGCACGTTGCGCGATTCCGGCATTTCTTCGCCGGTCAGGTGGTTGATCACATGCAATTGCGCGATGTTCGGCGCGAAGCACTGCACCTGTGCGCCGCGCTGGTCGAGGCGCAGCAGGGTGATGACACTTTCCTGGATTTCGGCGCCGTCGTACACGCCACTGCCGGACAGGATCACTGCAACTTTTTTGCTCATGGGCTTCTCTCCAGATTCATGGCGCTCAATGTCCCTCAAATCGTCGCGCGTGGCCATAGGGGCACGGTTGACGCGCGCGGGGGCAGAGCGCTCTCTCAATGGATCGCAACGGCGGCGGGGTGTTCATTATTTGCCTGGACTGCACGTGGCAGCCGCCAGCGAATGGCTTATTCGGCTGGCGTTTTCGGTCCGGCAGGAGGGGTCGTTTCGGCCAAGCGCAACTGCTCTGCCTCGGCGGCCTTGGCGAGTTGCTCGTCCTGATAGATTTTCTTCGCCAGTTGCGCATTCTTGAAGCGGCGCCGCAGCCACAGGCCCAGGCCGAGGATCAGCAATGCGCCGAGCACCCACAGCTCGTACTTCTTGATGCTGCCGAGCATGCCTTCCAGCACTGCGCCGAAGTGGTAAGCCGCCGCCGCCAGCGCGGTGGCCCAGATCGCCGCGCCGATGCCGTTGAGCAGCAAGTAACGTCCCGGTGGATAACCGGACAGACCGATCGCCACCGGCATCACCGTGCGCAGGCCATAAACGAAGCGGAAGCTCAGGACCCAGATGTCCGGATGTTTGCGGATGTGCTCCAGCGCACGGTCGCCCATCATCTGCCAGCGCGGTTTGCGCGCGAGCAATTTGCGCCCGTGCTTGCGCCCCAGGAAGTACCACAGCTGATCGCCGGCATAACTGCCGAAGAATGCCACGACCACCACCAGGTTGATGTCCATGTATCCACGGAACGCAAGGAAGCCTGCGAGCACCAGGATGGTTTCGCCTTCGAAGAACGTGCCGAGAAACAAGGCAAAGTAGCCAAAGTCGTGCAGAAATTGTTGGAGCATTGTCTGGGTGCTGGCGAAATGAACGCGCAGCCTAACCCTTCGGACACATTCATGAAAGTGTCCAAATGTGTCTCGACGTGAACATTTCCTACATCGACAATGGATTGCGGCTACCTGTCACAGAGCACACATAACTGTCATCTGTTGGTCATAATGGCCGTCTATAACTGTCACGCTCGCCCGTTTGCCCGGGCTCAGGAGTCTGCCGTGAGCTTTACCCCCGCCAATCGTCTGTTCCCAGCCACTCGTCTGCGCCGCAATCGTCGTGATGATTTTTCGCGGCGCCTGGTGCGTGAAAACGTATTGACGGTCGATGATCTGATTCTGCCAGTGTTCGTGCTCGACGGTGAAAACCGCCGCGAAGCCGTGGCCTCGATGCCGGGCGTCGAGCGACTGACCATTGATCTGCTGCTTGAAGAAGCGGCGAAATGGGTCGAGCTGGGCATTCCGGCGCTGGCGCTGTTCCCGGTCACCCCGCCTGAGCTGAAATCCCTCGATGCCGCCGAAGCCTGGAATCCCGAAGGCATCGCCCAGCGCGCCACTCGCGCCCTGCGTGAGCGTTTCCCGGAGCTGGGCGTGATCACTGACGTCGCGCTGGACCCGTTCACCACCCACGGTCAGGACGGCATTCTCGACGAAGACGGCTACGTGCAGAACGACATTACCGTCGATGCGCTGGTGCGCCAGGCGCTGTCCCACGCCGAAGCCGGAGCGCAGGTGGTGGCGCCGTCGGACATGATGGACGGCCGCATCCAGGCGATTCGTGAGGCGCTGGAAATCGCCGGCCACGTCAACGTGCGCATCATGGCCTACTCGGCCAAATACGCCAGCGCCTACTATGGCCCATTCCGCGATGCTGTGGGTTCGGCGTCGAACCTCGGCAAGGCCAACAAGGCTTCTTATCAGATGGACCCGGCCAACAGCGACGAAGCGCTGCACGAAGTCGGTGCCGACTTGTCTGAAGGCGCGGACATGGTCATGGTCAAGCCGGGCATGCCCTACCTGGACATTCTTTTTCGGGTCAAAGATGCCTTCAAGGTGCCGACCTTCGTCTATCAGGTCAGTGGCGAATACGCCATGCACATGGCCGCTATCCAGAATGGCTGGTTGAGCGAAGCGGTGATCCTCGAGTCACTGACCGCCTTTAAACGTGCCGGTGCAGATGGCATCCTGACTTACTTTGCCGTTCGTGCCGCTCAATTGTTACGAGAGCAGAAATAGCCCTCCCAGGAACATTCCATGAATACCGAAGGACTCACTGAAGTTGCCGTAAAAGAAGCTCAGCCGGTGGTCGAGCAAATCACCGAAACCCCGCCGGAACTGGAGCCTGCGCCACCCGCGCCGGTTGCCGAAACCGCTGTGGCGGTGCCGGCGATCGCCATTCCCGGCCTGGATGACAGCAGCCTGTACATCCACCGCGAGCTTTCGCAATTGCAGTTCAACATCCGCGTGCTGGAACAGGCGCTGGACGAGTCCTACCCGTTGCTGGAGCGGCTGAAGTTCCTGCTGATCTTCTCCAGCAACCTCGACGAATTCTTCGAGATCCGCGTCGCCGGGCTGAAAAAGCAAATCACCTTCGCCCGCGAACAGGCCGGCGCTGACGGCTTGCAGCCGCATCAGGCGCTGGCGCGGATCAGCGAGCTGGTCCACGGTCACGTTGACCGCCAGTACGCGATCCTCAACGACATCCTCCTGCCGGAGCTGGAAAAGCATCAGGTGCGCTTCATCCGTCGGCGCAACTGGACGACCAAGCTCAAGACCTGGGTCCGGCGCTATTTCCGCGACGAGATCGCGCCGATCATCACCCCGATCGGCCTCGACCCGACTCACCCGTTCCCGTTGCTGGTGAACAAGAGCCTGAACTTCATCGTCGAGCTCGAAGGCATCGACGCCTTCGGGCGCGATTCCGGTCTGGCGATCATCCCCGCGCCGCGCCTGCTGCCACGGATCATCAAGGTACCGGAAGAAGTCGGCGGCGCCGGCGACAACTATGTGTTCCTGTCGTCGATGATCCACGCCCACGCCGATGACCTGTTCCAGGGCATGAAGGTGAAAGGCTGCTACCAGTTCCGTCTGACCCGAAACGCCGACCTGGCGCTCGATTCCGAAGATGTCGAAGACTTGGCCCGCGCTCTGCGTGGCGAGTTGTTCTCGCGGCGCTACGGTGACGCGGTGCGTCTGGAAGTTGCCGACACCTGCCCGAAACACCTCTCGGACTACCTGCTCAAGCAGTTCAACCTGAGCGAGACCGAGCTGTATCAGGTCAACGGCCCGGTCAACCTGACGCGCCTGTTCAGCATCACCGGTCTGGACAGCCATCCGGAGCTGCAATACACGCCGTTCACCCCGCAGATCCCGAAACTGCTGCAAAACAGCGAAAACATCTTCAGTGTGGTCAGCAAGCAGGACATCCTCCTGCTGCACCCGTTCGAGTCGTTCACCCCGGTGGTCGACTTGCTGCGTCAGGCCGCGAAAGACCCGCACGTGCTCGCCGTTCGCCAGACCCTGTACCGCTCCGGCGCCAACTCCGAGATCGTCGATGCGCTGGTCGACGCCGCGCGTAACGGCAAGGAAGTCACTGCGGTGATCGAGCTGCGCGCGCGCTTCGACGAGGAATCCAACCTGCAACTGGCCAGCCGTCTGCAAGCGGCCGGTGCGGTGGTGATCTACGGCGTGGTCGGCTTCAAGACCCACGCCAAGATGATGCTGATCCTGCGCCGTGAGGCTGGCGAGATCGTCCGTTATGCGCATCTCGGTACCGGCAACTACCACGCCGGTAATGCCAAGCTCTACACCGACTACAGCCTGCTGACCTCCGACGACGCTTTGTGCGAAGACGTCGGCAAACTGTTCAGCCAGTTGATCGGCATGGGCAAGACGCTGCGCATGAAAAAGCTGCTGCATGCGCCGTTCACCCTGAAGAAGGGCATGCTCGACATGATTGCCCGCGAAACCCAGTTCGCCCTCGAAGGCAAACCGGCGCACATCATCGCCAAGTTCAACTCGCTGACCGATCCGAAGATCATCCGCGCGCTGTACAAGGCCAGCCAGTCCGGCGTGCGCATCGATCTGGTGGTGCGCGGCATGTGCTGCCTGCGTCCGGGCATCGCCGGGGTTTCGCACAACATTCATGTGCGCTCGATCATTGGCCGCTTCCTCGAGCACACGCGGGTGTTCTACTTCCTCAACGGCGGCGACGAGCAGATGTTCCTCTCCAGCGCCGACTGGATGGAGCGCAACCTCGACAAGCGCGTCGAGACCTGCTTCCCGGTGGAAGGCAAGAAGCTGCTGACCCGCGTCAAGAAGGAGCTGGAGCTGTACCTGACCGACAACACCCACAGCTGGAGCCTGCAGTCGGACGGCCGCTACATCCGCAACACACCCACCGGCAACCAGAACCCGCGCAGTGCGCAGGCGACGTTGCTGGAGCGGTTGGGCAGCCCGATACTGCCTGTCAGCAGTTAAGTGCCGAAGGTCAAAAGCCCCTCACCCTAACCCTCTCCCGGAGGGAGAGGGGACTGACCGAGGTGTCTTGCGTCATACACTGACCTGAAATACCTGATCGAACTCTGGCCTCAACGCTAGTACAAATCGGCTCCCTCTCCCTCGGGAGAGGGCTGGGGTGAGGGGAGAGCTACACCGCCGCTCTCAAACCAAACCCAATAAAAAGGCGATCCTAACGGATCGCCTTTTTTATGCCAGCCAGTTACTCAGTGCACCGTGAGAACAATCCCCACCCGCGTCAACCAGTCCGCCTCAAGCCCGAAATCCGCCTGGGTCAGCTGATTTTCATCCAGCCAGTTCTCCGGGAATTCCACATCCAGATGGTCGCCATTGGCATGCAGCACCACCTGCGGCATCGCCTGGGTTCCGCGAATGTGATGGAACAGAATGGCAAACCGCAGCAGCACGCACAGGCGAATCAGCTTGATGCCGTCATCGCCGAATTCGGCGAATTTGTCCTTGGGAATATTGCGCCGGTGCCCGCGCACCAATAGCGCGAGCATCTGCTGATCCTCACGGGAGAAGCCGGCCAGATCGGAGTGCTCGATCAGGTAGGCACCGTGCTTGTGGTAGTGATAGTGCGCGATGTCGAGGCCGACTTCGTGGACTTTCGCCGCCCAGCCGAGCAGTTCGCGCCAGATGCCGTCATCCAGCTCCCAGTCGACGGCGACCTGATCGAACGCGTGCAGGGCCTTGCGCTCGACCCGCGCCGCCTGTTCCAGATCGACGTGATAGCGCTCCATCAGCGAGGTCAGGGTGCGTTCGCGCACGTCTTCGTGATGATGGCGGCCGAGCAAGTCGTAGAGCACACCTTCACGCAGCGCGCCTTCGCAATGGTCCATGCGTTGCAGTTCGAGGGCATCGAAAATCGCTTCGAGAATCGCCAGGCCCGCCGGAAAGATCGCCCGGCGATCGGGCTTGATGCCTTCGAAATCGATCTTGTCGGCGTCGCCGAGCTTGAACAGCTTGCGCTTGAGCCATGCCAGACCTTCGGCGTTGACCTCGCCGCTGCCGTGGCCGCCAGCCTTCAGGGCCAGGCCGATGGCGCGAATCGTACCGGAGGAGCCGATGGCTTCATCCCAGGTCAGGCGATGCAGGGCGTGCTCGATGCTCATGATTTCCAGGCGCGCCGCCGTGTAGGCCTGGGCGTAGCGGGCCGGGGTGATCTTGCCGTCCTTGAAGTAGCGCTGGGTGAAACTCACGCAGCCCATTTGCAGGCTTTCGCGCAGCAACGGCTCGAAGCGCTGGCCGATGATGAATTCGGTACTGCCGCCGCCGATGTCGGCGACCAAACGTTTGCCTGGGGTGTCGGCGAGTGTGTGCGAAACGCCGAGATAGATCAGGCGCGCTTCTTCACGGCCGGAGATGACTTCTACCGTGTGGCCGAGGATTTCTTCGGCGCGGCGGATGAATTCGCCACGGTTGCGCGCTTCACGCAGGGCGTTGGTGCCGACGATGCGCACGGCACCGAGCGGCATACCGTTGATCAGTTGCGCAAAGCGCTTGAGGCAGTCGAGGCCGCGCTGCATCGATTCTTCGTTGAGCTGGCGCGCGTCGTCGATGCCGGCGGCCAGTTGCACCTTTTCGCCGAGGCGCTCGAGGATGCGGATTTCGCCGTTCTGGGCCTTGGCCACGACCATGTGAAAGCTGTTGGAGCCCAGGTCGATTGCGGCGATCAGGGACAGATTCTTGGCTTGGGATTGCGGCATGGTCAGGGGGTCTCGGTCGATAACCCCGACATCGTGCCACGATCAAACGCTGGCGCCAACGCGCATGGTTCAAACCGTTGATTCAGCGCAGAAAGTCTGGGGATCGCGACGCGGCCATTCGCGAGCAGGCTCGCTCCCACAGGTGACCGCATTCCCATGTGGGAGCGAGCCTGCTCGCGAAGAGGGCATCACTGCCTCAGAAAATCTTCAGGCTGTCGCCTCCACCGTACCAATAAAGTTCGCCAGCTCCGCCGTCTGCGGATTGGCAAACAGCACCTTCGGATCGCCGACCTCATGCACCTTGCCGTGGTGCATGAAGACCAATTTATCGCCGACTTCCCGGGCAAAGCGCATCTCGTGGGTGACCATGATCAGCGTCATGCCTTCCTTGGCCAACTGCCGCACCACGCTGAGCACTTCATTGACCAGTTCCGGGTCCAGTGCCGAAGTGATTTCATCGCACAGCAGCACCTTCGGCGACATCGCCAAGGCCCGGGCAATCGCCACCCGCTGTTGCTGCCCGCCGGACAGGCGATCCGGAAAGGCATCGAATTTCTCCCCGAGCCCCACTCGCTCGAGCATTTCCCGCGCCAGTTCGGCAGCCTTGGCCTTGGGTACTTTCTGCACCACTTGTGGCGCGAGCATGACGTTCTCCCCGACGGTCAGGTGCGGGAACAGGTTGAACTGCTGAAAGACCATGCCGACCTTCTGCCGCAGGCTGCGCAGATCGGCGCGGGCGGCGTCGAGGTATTCGCCGTCGACTTCGATCACGCCGTCGTTGATCGACTCCAGGCCGTTGAGTGTGCGCAACAAAGTCGATTTGCCCGAGCCGCTGCGGCCGATGATCGCCACGACCTGGCCTTCCTCGACGCTGAGGTCGATGCCTTTGAGTACGTGGTGATCGCCGTAATATTTATGCAGGGCGGAAATTCTAAGCAGAGGCATGCAGTCTCCTTTCCAGGTAGCGCGCACTGAGGGACAAGGGGTAGCAGAGCAGGAAGTAGCCGAGGGCGACGAGGCCGTAGACCATGAACGGTTCGAACGTGGCGTTGGCGAGCATGCCGCCGGTCTTGGTCAGTTCGGTGAAGCCGATGATCGAGGTCACCGCTGTGCCTTTGACCACTTGCACCGAGAAGCCCACGGTCGGCGCCACGGCGATGCGCAGCGCTTGCGGCAGAATCACGTAGCGCAGCTGCTCCAGCGGATTGAGCGCCAGGCTCGACGAGGCTTCCCACTGACCGTGGGGAATGGCCTCGACGCAGCCGCGCCAGATCTCTGCCAGATAGGCGCTGGTGAACAAGGTCAAAGCGATCGCGGCGGCCATCCACGGTGAAATCTCGATGCCGGCCAGCGCCACGCCGAAGAACACCAGAAACAGTTGCATCAACAGTGGCGTGCCCTGAAACAGCTCGATCCAGGTGCGGGCGATGCTGCTTGGCAGGGTGTTCTTCGAAATGCGCATCACCAGAATCAGCAGGCCGACAAGGCCGCCGCCGATGAATGCCACCAGCGACAGCGCCAGGGTCCATTGCAGGCCCGTGAGCAGGTTGCGCAGGATGTCCCAGAAAGTGAAATCGCTCATTGGCTGCTCCTCGCAATGAACCGCCGGCCAAACCAGTTGAGCAATTGGCGGATCAGCAGCGCCATGCACAGGTAGATCAGGGTGGTCAGCGCGTAGGTTTCAAAAGCGCGGAAGTTGCGCGACTGAATGAAGTTGGCGGCGAAGCTCAATTCTTCCGTGGCGATCTGCGAACACACCGCCGAACCGAGCATGACGATGATGATCTGGCTGCTCAGCGCCGGCCAGACCTTGCCCAGCGCCGGCAGCAGGACGACGTGGCGGAACGCTTCGAAGCGCGTCATCGCCAGTGCCGCTGCGGCTTCCAGTTGCCCGCGCGGAATCGCCTGGATGCCGGCGCGGATGATCTCGGTCGAATAGGCGCCAAGGTTGATCACCATCGCCAGCACCGCCGCCTGCCATTCGGAAATCTGCACGCCAAGCGACGGCAGGCCGAAGAAGATGAAGAACAGTTGCACCAGAAACGGCGTGTTGCGGATCAACTCGACGTAGACGCCGAAGATCGCCGAGAACGGGCGGATCTGCCACGCCCGCACCAGCGCCCCGACAATCCCGACGCCGACCCCAAGCAGCGCGCCGATGGCAGTCAGCTCAAGGGTGAACAGGGCGCCGCGCAGTAGCAGGTCGGTGTTTTCCACCACCGGCAAAAAATCGAACTGATAAGCCATGAACGTCTCCCGCGCAGTCGATCAGAGATCGGCCGGCAGCGGCTCTTTCAGCCAGGTCTGCGAGTTCTTTTCCAGCGCGCCGTCAGCCTTGGCGGTGTTGAGGATGTCGTTGACCTTGGCCAGCAACGCCGCTTCGTTCTTGTTCACACCGACGTAGACCGGCGAATCCTTGAGTTTCACCTTCAGCGCCGGTACGCGCTTGGGGTTCTTCTCGCTGATGGCCACCATGACCACGTTGCCGCTGGCGATCAGATCGACCTGGCCTGCCAGGTAAGCGGCGATGGTCGAGTTGTTGTCTTCGAAACGTTTGATGGTCACGCCTTCCGGGGCGACTTTGCTCAGCTCGATGTCTTCGATGGCGCCACGGGTAACGCTGATGGTCTTGCCCTTGAGGTCGTCGAGGCTGGTGATTGCAGCGTCTGGCGGACCGAACACGGCGAGGTAGAACGGCGCATAGGCGCGGGAAAAGTCGATGACCTTCTCGCGCTCGGCGTTTTTGCCTAGGCTGGAAATCACCAGATCGACCTTGCCGGTGGTGAGAAATGGAATGCGGTTGGTGCTGTTGACCGGGGTCAGCTCAAGTTTGACCTTGAGCTGATCAGCGAGCAGTTTCGCCGTGTCGATGTCCAGGCCGCGCGGTTTCATGTCCGGGCCGACCGAGCCGAACGGCGGGAAGTCCTGGGGCACGGCAACTTTCAGCGTGCCGCGTTTGACCACGTCGTCCAGACCGTCGGCGTGAGCGGGGGCCTGGCACAGCAGCAGGCCGGCAAACAGGGAAGCGAGGAGGGCGCTGTAACGCTGGGTCATGGACAATCTCCGGATCGGCGGGAAGTGGTTGTTGCGATCGGACAGAGCATGGGCCGTGCCAACAGGCGGATTTCGCCCCGGCAGGCCGCGGTAGCAGCGGCTTCGTTCGGTCTTACTGGTCTGAACAGTCAACTCGGTTTTCGCACTGCGATGGCGCATCGGCTGCACGCGCCGAACCCCGCTGGGGCACGACTTGCCGGACTCGACGAATAGCTTTACAACTAGCCGCACCTTGGCCCTGACGCGTCCGCACATCATGAAATCGATCTCCCGCGCCGTACCCGAAGTGGCGCTGCAAGCGATCCGCAAACTGATCACCGAACAGGGCTTCGGTGCCGGCGACGCGTTGCCTTCGCAACGGGATCTGGCGCTGCAACTGGGCGTCAGCCGCGCATCGTTGCGTGAAGCGCTGTCGTCGCTCAGTGCACTGGGCGTGGTCAGCATTCAGCCGGGCAAAGGCGTGTTCGTGCAGTCGCCGGTCGAACTGTCGCGCGGCGACAACGCGCCAGGCTGGTCGTTTGCGGCGCAGGCATCACCGCTGGATATCTTTCAATTGCGCTATGCGCTCGAAGGGTTTGCAGCAGGGTTGGCGGCGGTGACGTTGAGCACGTTCGATCTGGATGCGCTGGAAGACAACGTTGCGGCCATGCGCGAGCAATTGAAGCTCGGCGACTTCGAAGCGGCGGCGAAACTCGACTTCGAATTTCATCGACGGATCCTGCTGGCCAGCGGCAATCAGGCGATGCTGAGCATCCTCACCGCCAGCGCCGAGATCTTCCTCGAGAGCCAGAAACTGCCGTTCATCCGCGCCGAGCGCGCCATGGAAACCTGGCAGGAACACCGCAAGATTCTCCGTGCCCTGGCCCGCCGTGCGTCGGGAGCAGCGCAAAAAGCCATGCAGGAACACGTGCGCAACGCCGCCCTGCGTACCGGAATCGCCTTCATCGCTCCCGCCACGGCGTGAGTTGAGCTATACCCAAACTCATCAAGGGCCATAGCAACACTCAATCATCTGCGGCTTCCTGAACAAGGGAAGGGCGGCTATGATGGGCCACGTTTTTTTGCTTACAACCTGGAGAATTCCATGAGCAGCGATCTGATCAAACACGTTAGCGACGCTAGCTTCGAAGCCGACGTACTCAAGGCCGAAGGCGCTGTCCTGGTCGACTACTGGGCTGAATGGTGCGGCCCTTGCAAAATGATCGCACCGGTTCTGGACGAAATTGCCGAGACTTACAAAGGCAAGCTGACCGTCGCCAAACTGAACATCGACGAAAACCAGGAAACCCCGGCCAAGCATGGCGTGCGTGGTATCCCGACGCTGATGCTGTTCAAGAACGGCAACGTTGAAGCGACCAAGGTCGGCGCACTGTCGAAGTCGCAGCTGGCGGCGTTCCTCGACGCCAACATCTGAGCGTCGCAGTAAAACGCTGAAAAAAAGCCCCGCAAAACGCGGGGCTTTTTGCGTATTCAGGGCTAGACGCTCCGAAATTCAGGTGGTACATTCGGCCCCGCACTGGTTTCTCCAATGCCCCCTGCTAGCCGTCGCCGACGCACTCCTTTTCGAATTAGTTCGCGATCCTGTCGCCTTCTCCGCGGCGCGGCCTCATTAAGCCAAAAGCTTAATTTCCCCCCTCCATAAATGATTACGTCATTCCTATATGAATCTGACTGAACTCAAGCAAAAGCCGATTACCGAACTGCTCGAATTAGCCGAACAGATGGGCATAGAAAATATGGCCCGTTCGCGCAAGCAGGACGTGATTTTCTCCCTGCTGAAAAAACACGCGAAAAGCGGCGAGGAAATCTCCGGTGATGGCGTGCTGGAGATTCTCCAGGACGGCTTCGGCTTCCTGCGCTCCGCAGACGCTTCCTACCTCGCCGGCCCTGACGACATCTACGTCTCGCCGAGCCAGATCCGCCGCTTCAACTTGCGCACCGGTGACACCATCGTTGGCAAGATCCGCCCTCCGAAGGAAGGCGAGCGGTACTTCGCCCTGCTCAAGGTCGACACGATCAACTTCGATCGTCCGGAGAATGCGAAAAACAAGATTCTCTTCGAGAACCTGACGCCGCTGTTCCCGACGGTGCGCATGAAGATGGAAGCCGGCAACGGTTCCACCGAAGACCTCACCGGTCGCGTGATCGACCTGTGTGCACCGATCGGCAAAGGCCAGCGTGGTCTGATCGTCGCACCGCCGAAAGCCGGTAAAACGATCATGCTGCAGAACATCGCAGCGAACATCGCCCGTAACAATCCTGAAGTTCACCTGATCGTGCTGTTGATCGACGAGCGTCCGGAAGAAGTAACCGAAATGCAGCGCACCGTGCGCGGCGAAGTGGTTGCCTCAACCTTCGACGAGCCGCCGACCCGTCACGTGCAGGTTGCTGAAATGGTGATCGAGAAGGCCAAGCGCCTGGTCGAGCACAAGAAAGACGTGGTGATCCTGCTCGACTCCATCACCCGTCTGGCCCGTGCCTACAACACCGTGATCCCGAGCTCCGGCAAGGTTTTGACCGGTGGTGTCGATGCCCACGCCCTGGAGAAGCCGAAGCGTTTCTTCGGTGCCGCGCGTAACATCGAAGAAGGCGGCTCGCTGACCATTATCGCCACCGCGCTGGTTGAAACCGGCTCGAAGATGGACGAAGTGATCTACGAAGAATTCAAGGGCACCGGCAACATGGAACTGCCTCTGGATCGCAGGATCGCCGAGAAGCGAGTGTTCCCGGCCATCAACATCAACCGTTCCGGCACCCGCCGCGAAGAGTTGCTGACTGCCGACGACGAGCTGCAGCGCATGTGGATTCTGCGCAAGCTGCTGCACCCGATGGACGAAATCGCCGCCATCGAGTTCCTCGTCGACAAGCTGAAGACGACCAAGACCAACGACGAGTTCTTCTTGTCGATGAAGCGCAAGTAATACTCTGGCGTTTCAACAAAGAACGCTCCCGCAAGGGGGCGTTTTTTTTGCTCCGAAAAATCTCACGGCCATCGCCGATATCTGTTGATGGGCCGATTCTGCGGCGCCGGCAGCGCGCTCCCGAGTTGGACGCCTGCCCCTTCGCCGCAGCGCGCGCCACAATCGAGCGATGACGGGCTGCTGTTTGCCCGTCAGAGCAGGTAGGATGTACGCCTATTTTGAGGGTGCCATCGTCAATGAAATTCAAGGATCTTCGGGATTTCGTGCAGCAGCTTGAGCAGCGCGGAGAGTTGAAACGCATCCAGATTCCCGTCTCGCCGGTGCTGGAGATGACTGAGGTGTGCGACCGCACGCTGCGGGCCAAAGGCCCGGCATTGTTGTTCGAGAAGCCCACCGGTTACGACATTCCGGTGCTCGGCAACCTGTTCGGCACCCCCGAGCGCGTGGCCATGGGCATGGGCGCCGAGTCGGTCAGCGAACTGCGCGAAATCGGCAAGCTGCTGGCCTTTCTCAAGGAGCCGGAGCCGCCGAAGGGCTTGAAGGACGCCTGGTCGAAACTGCCGATCTTCCGCAAGATCATTTCGATGGCGCCGAAAGTGGTCAAAGACGCGGTGTGTCAGGAAGTGGTCATCGAAGGCGACGACGTCGATCTGGCGATGTTGCCGGTGCAGACCTGCTGGCCCGGCGACGTCGGCCCGCTGATCACTTGGGGCCTGACGGTCACCAAAGGCCCGAACAAGGAACGCCAGAACCTCGGTATCTACCGCCAGCAAGTGATCGGCCGCAACAAGGTGATCATGCGCTGGCTCAGCCATCGTGGCGGTGCTCTCGACTTTCGCGAGTGGTGCGAGAAGCATCCGGGCCAGCCGTTCCCGGTGTCCGTGGCCCTTGGCGCCGATCCGGCAACGATTCTCGGTGCCGTGACGCCGGTGCCGGACAGCCTTTCCGAATACGCTTTCGCAGGGCTCTTGCGCGGTAACCGCACCGAACTGGTCAAGTGCCGTGGCAACGATCTGCAAGTGCCGGCCACTGCCGAAATCATTCTTGAAGGCGTGATTCATCCCGGCGAAATGGCCGACGAAGGCCCGTATGGCGACCACACCGGTTACTACAACGAAGTCGACAGCTTCCCGGTGTTCACCGTCGAGCGCATCACCCACCGGATCAAACCGATCTATCACAGCACTTACACCGGCCGTCCGCCGGATGAGCCGGCGATTCTCGGCGTGGCGCTGAACGAAGTGTTCGTGCCGATCCTGCAGAAGCAGTTCCCGGAGATCACCGACTTCTACCTGCCGCCGGAAGGCTGCTCGTACCGCATGGCCGTGGTGACGATGAAGAAGTCGTATCCGGGGCATGCCAAGCGCGTGATGCTCGGTGTCTGGTCGTTTTTGCGACAGTTCATGTACACCAAGTTCGTTATCGTCACTGACGACGATATCAACGCCCGCGACTGGAACGACGTGATCTGGGCCATCACCACGCGCATGGACCCCAAGCGCGACACGGTGATGATCGACAACACGCCGATCGACTACCTCGACTTCGCCTCGCCGATTTCCGGCCTGGGCTCGAAAATGGGCCTGGATGCCACCCACAAGTGGCCGGGCGAAACCACCCGCGAGTGGGGCCGCGTGATCGTCAAGGACGACGCCGTCACCCAACGGATCGATGCCATCTGGAATCAGTTAGGAATAGATTGATGCGTGTAACCCTGCAGCCTTCCGGAGCAGTGCTCGAGATACAGCCCGGTGAGCGGATTCTCGACGGCGCGCGGCGCCTGGGCTATGACTGCCCGCAAAGCTGCCGCAACGGCAATTGCCACGTGTGTGCAGCGCTGCTGGTGGAGGGCCGCGTCGAGCAGGCCGGCAAAGTCCACGATCATGGCGAGTTCTACACCTGCATCGCCGCACCGCTGGAAGACTGCGTGCTGCTATGGGATGGCGTGCTCGCACGGGGTGAGCTGCCGGTGCGCAGCCTGTCGTGTCAGGTCATTGATTGCCGCGAGGTCGGCGGCGATACCTGGCGCGTGCGTCTGCGTGCACCGGCGGGCAAGCCGCCGCGCTATCACGCCGGGCAATATTTGATGATCGAGCGCGAGAGCGGTGAGAAGTCGGCGTTCTCCATGGCTTCGGCACCCCACGGCGGGCGGGATCTGGAAATCCATGTGCTGGCGCGCGAAACCAGTGCGTTAAGCCTGATCGAGCAGCTGCAACGCAACCCGTTGGTGCGTGTCGAGCTGCCCTTTGGCGACACTCACCTTGCGGAGCTGCCCGACGGTCCGCTGGTGTTGATCGCCGCCGGCACCGGCATGGGCCAGATTCACAGTCTGATCGAACATTGCCGCGCCGAAGGCTTCAAGCATCCAGTGCATCTGTATTGGGGCGTACGCCGCCCGGAAGATTTTTATCAGATCGAGCACTGGGACGAATGGCTGAAGCTGCCTAATCTGTTCCTGCACAAAGTGGTCAGCGACCAGTGCGGCTGGGAGGGGCGCTGCGGGATGTTGCACGAGGCGGTTTGCGAAGATTTCCCTGATCTGAAACCGCTGCATGTCTATGCCAGCGGGTCGCCAGCGATGGTTTACGGCACCCTGGACGCGCTGGTCGAGGCGGGCATGGATGCGCATCAGATGCGCGCCGATGTGTTCGCCTACGCGCCGCGCTCCTGAGACTTATAACTTGGTATATAGCCGATCGGTATTTATCTAATTAGGCAAATACCGCTAGGTTATATATCGATCAGGCAATTAAGCAGTGGCACTTAATTTGCCTTAAAACATATGTGCCTTATTGTTACAGCGGTGCGTTCTATTAAGTAATTCTTCACCCGCGGGGAGCTGAACGCTATTCGCCATGAGCGCCATTGAAAACGCAATTCTGAACCTGGCTTACCCTCCGCGGCTCGATCTTGGGCCGCAGCTGACGCACGAACAACTTCTCGCTTCCATGCAATCGACCATGGCGCGCCACAAGGGCGGGCCGGTGTGGCTGTTCGCGTATGGTTCGCTGATCTGGCGCCCGGAATGCACGGCAGTCGAGCGCATGCGCGGTCGCGTGCATGGCTACCATCGCGGCTTGTACCTGTGGTCCCACGAGCATCGGGGTACGCCGGAAATGCCCGGTCTGGTGTTCGGTCTGGATCGTGGCGGTTCATGCAGTGGCTTTGCCTACCGCTTGCCGGAAGACAATCTCGATACCGCGCTTTATGCCCTGTGGAAACGTGAGATGCCGTTTCCCTCGTATCGCCCGCACTGGCTCAATTGCCGGCTCGAAGATGGCACTCAGGTGCAGGCCTTGGGCTTCGTGCTGGAGCGTCACCTGCCGAGCTATGCCGGCAACTTGCCGGATCATGTGCTCAGCCAGGTGTTCGCCAGCGCCAGCGGGCGTTACGGCACCACTCGCGATTATGTCGAGCGGACCGCGCACGCCCTGCGCAGCCACGCCATGCCAGACCGCAATCTGGAGGCGCGGCTCAAGCGCTGTAAATCACACAGCGATCAGGCGACCGCTTCGCGGCTCTGACTGGCGACTTGCTTGTGCCACAGCGTTGGCGCAAGGAAGGCCATCGCCAGCAGGCAAGCGCCGACCAGCAGCACGAAACCGCCATCCCAGCCGAAGTGGTCGACGGTGTAGCCCATCGCCGCACTGGCCGCGACCGAACCACCCAGATAACCGAACAGGCCAGTGAAGCCCGCTGCGGTACCGGCGGCTTTCTTCGGCGCCAGTTCCAGCGCTTGCAGACCGATCAGCATCACCGGGCCGTAGATCAGGAAGCCGATCGACAGCAGGGCGATCATGTCGACCATCGGGTTGCCGGCCGGATTCAGCCAGTACACCAGAGTCGCCACAGTCACCAGGGCCATGAACACCATGCCGGTCAGGCCACGGTTGCCACGGAAGATCTTGTCCGACATCCAGCCGCACAGCAGCGTGCCCGGGATGCCTGCCCACTCGTAGAAGAAATAGGCCCACGAGGTTTTATCCACGGTGAAACCCTTGGCTTCCTTCAGATACGTCGGCGCCCAATCCAGCACGCCATAGCGCAGCAGGTAGACGAAGACGTTGGCCAGAGCGATGTACCAGAGCATTTTGTTGCGCAGCACGTATTTGACGAAGATTTCCTTGGCGCTGAATTCGTCTTCGTGGCTGGCGTCGTAGCCTTCCGGGTAATCGTTCTTGTACTGCTCGATTGGCGGCAGACCGACCGATTGCGGGGTGTCACGCATGGTGATGAAGGCGAACACCGCTACGCCCAGTGCGACTGCTGCCGGGACGTAGAACGCCGCGTGCCAGTCGTTGAACAGGCCCATGCCGATCAGGAACAACGGGCCGATCAGACCGCCGCCGACGTTATGCGCCACGTTCCACACCGACACCACGCCGCCGCGTTCCTTCTGCGACCACCAGTGCACCATGGTCCGCCCGCTTGGCGGCCAGCCCATGCCCTGCGCCCAGCCGTTGATGAACAGGAGAATGAACATCATCGTCACGCTGGACGTTGCCCACGGCGCGAAACCGAAAATGAACATCACCCCGGCCGAGACCAGCAGACCGAACGGCAGGAAGAAGCGCGGGTTGGAACGGTCGGACACCAGGCCCATGAGGAACTTCGACAGACCGTAAGCGATGGCGATCGCCGACATCGCCAGACCAAGGTCGCCACGGCTGTAGCCTTCGTCGATCAGGTAAGGCATGGCCAGGGAGAAGTTCTTGCGCAGCAGGTAGTAACCGGCGTAGCCGATAAAGATACCGGCGAAGATCTGCCAGCGCAGGCGGCGGTAGGTGCTGTCTATTTTTTCTTCAGGCAATGGAGCCTGATGTGCGGCAGGACGAAAGAAAGCAAACATTCAAGAGCTCCAGTTTTCTTGTTTTGACTGCGGATGCGAATGTTACAGTTTCGTTACCGAAAATAGCATTGCTTGACGTTGGCAAAACAGTGGAAATTTGGGCGGTGGAGCGTTCCTTTATGAACATGTCGCTCAGAAATAAGAACGGGTCGTTGTGGGAATAGTTACTGAGCCCTGTTTCTGCGGTTTTTCAGAACAATTTAGGGCATGTCTTTAGGAAAATTCCTGCGCGCGAACGGGACGTCATCAACTGCTCAAGCCTGCAGCGGCGCCCTAACCTGTTTGCTTTTCCAAGCTCGAAGCGAGCGCAGGGAGCGATATGAACTGGATAGGCATGCTGCTGCTGTTGGTGTTAGCCACTGCGAGTCAGGCAGGGCAATTGTTTCTGATACCCGAGTCCCATCCCGATCCGATTTATCCGCAGGCATTGCAGCGGGCCGGGATCACCGGCGATGTGCGAGTTGAGTTCACGGTGCAGGCCGATGGTTCGGTGAACAAGGTCAGTGTTCTGCAGAGCGATCATCCGGCACTGGCAGAATCAGCATCGGCGGCGGTCAAGCGCTGGCGGTTCAGGCCATGGACAGTGGCGGGCGATAAACCGCCCGAGCAGGAGGTTATCGCGCCGCTGGCCTTCCGCCTGGAAGCGCCCAAGGGCATCAATCAATGGATCAAGGGCTTGAGTTGTCGGGACGTCAATTCATACCTGGCCAATGCGGCCGAATATTCGTGGGTCGACGCGCTGCCGTTCCATAACATCCGCGGTTATCTGTCGAATATTTTCTTCCAGCGCCAATTTTCGAATGAGCAACGTCTGGCGATGATTGCGAAGATGAATAAACAAGTACCAATAATTTTCACGAACTGTCGGGACAATCCGACGCGCAAATTTATGAGCCTTTTGCCGGCGGAGATTCGTGAGTTGCTTTGATTCGATACGAAACAGCGCCATCGAGTGGCGCTGTGGGCGTTACTCTGCCTTAAATCCCGGCTTGCCGTTTGCTTTGCGCCATTCCTTGATTTCCTCAAGCGCCCCTTCTGGGCTGTCTTCGCGTCCTATCGGACGAGTTAAAACCAGTCGCTTTCTTGGGTGTTCTGTGACTTCCTCAAAATGTCGCATCCGCTTAGCGGAATACTCGCTATATGCGTCGCCTGAAAGGCCGCTGTCATTCTCGAAAAAGCCTTTCAAGAAAGTTAAGAACTCAGCCTCTGTATAATCTTCTAACTTATCTTTAAAATTCATTGTCTAATTCCTTTTTATGCAGTTCTATATGCGCTTTTGGCGTTAGGATCCTCAGGTTTTCCAGTCCATATACTTCTCCGCCATCAGCAATTCGGTGCTTGTGGTGTATTTCAATTTTTTCTCTGCCGCCGACGGTGTCCAGAGGCTCAGCATAAGGTGCCGCGCCATTGGCCATTTGCTCCAAATCGACTTTACCGAACTGCCGCCGTAGCAACTCATCCGCCGCAACCGCTTTCCAGAAGCTTTCCCTGAATCTATCAAAATTCCTGAATTCCAGCCCACGCAACTGATCGGCAATCTGTGCAGGCACCGGCGAGCCGCTTGATTGTGCCGCGCTATCCAACCAATTTTCGCCAACCATCTCCCCTGTGCCGGTGGCCATCCCCGGCTCATAACGCGGGCCACCACGAGTGGCCATCATGTAGACCGATTCGATCCCCGACTCTATCGGAAACTCCAGAATGTAATCATCCGGGCCGGCAACGTCGCAGAAGGGGTGTTCGTCTACTCGACCCTCGATTTTTGTGACTCTCGCTCCGGGATAAATTCGAATACTGGGGTCGGTAGCCGGCAGGTTGGTGCTGTTTAATAGCTCTGCACCTGGCGGTGACTCAGGAGTCCAGGTCAGCGTTATTGGGATCAAGCCTTCGGTGGTGAACGTGTAAAGTTTCATTTGGGGGTCAAAGCTGGCTTGCCTGACCCGCACTCCAAAGCTGTTTTTGGGCGACTCAAGATAAAGTTGTGTGTGTTCTCCTCGGACGGATGACACTACGCGATGCCTCAGCCAGTAGAGGAGAGTAGATCTTCCGACTGGGGAATATTCACGCTCTGGGTAAAACTGAGACAGCGGTATGGTGACTACCACGGGATTGCGCTGTAGCTCGCCGTTACCAAGTGTTGGCGTGTAGAAAACTGAAGCTAGAAAGACGCCGATTGGTCCACCGGTCAGAGCGGCGCGCGAATCATTCAGGGCCCCGAGTGCTTTAGCAAAAGAGAAAGTTGAGCCTTCATACCCGGTAATCAAACCGTCTGCGGAAGTGATGATGGGGCGAACAGCAGCATTCGCGCCGCCGATTAAGGGCATTTGTACTACGTCGATTTTGTGTTTTTCGCGAATTAACACCTTGATTTCTTTTTGCGCATTATTCAATGCGTTCCAACGGTCCTCGTGTCCCGGCGCTCGATAAAAACCACCGACCTCGCTCTCCGCTTTGGACACTGCGAAGTAGGCGGCATGGAGCGCTTGATACTGGTCTTTTATCCAGCGCAGTTTCTCATCGATATTCTCTGGCCGGTTCAGAGAGAATTGACGCAGCTTCGAATCGAACTCGGAAGCAACAACCGACGCTACGACCTGCTTTTTTCTTCGCTCGGCGTTTTGTTCTGCTTTGCGTTGCTTGGCTTGCTTTTGTTGCTCTTCCCACAGTGCGTCCTCTCTGGCTTCTTGTTCAGCTTGCGCGATCTGTGCGGCGACTTTGTTCGCTTGCTCGGCGTCGGCCTTTGCTTGCACAATCTGCGCCGCGACTTTGGCAGCATGCTCAGCTTCAGCTTCAGCTTTTGCTCTCGCAGCTTGCGCTGCCGCTTGCGCTTGCAATCTGGCAACCCGCTGTGCCTCTGTCTGGTAGGCCTGTGTTAACTGATAAGACAAGGCATGAAGCGTGTGCGTCAGTTGCCTTAGTTCTTCAGCATTCCGTTGTGCTGCGAAAGCAGATGTGTAAGCGTCCGTCCATCTGTGAAGGACGTCCGACGCGGGTATGTGGAGATAGACATTGATCAGATCCTGTTGAGTGCGGGTCAGCGGATCAGCACCATAAAATGCATTTGCTCTTGTCTGATTATCTTTTTGCTCTGCAGTTTTAGTATGTATCAGATGAATTAGTGCTGTCCGTTGGCGCGTAATTGCCTCGACCGGCGTAACTCCATTCACACCGCCAAGGCTCGCAGTGACTGCGTTGATATCGGATTGAAGAGTGGCGGAAAGTTGGCTGGATTTTACGGCGTGGTCATGTGCGATTGTTGCTTTGCTTGCCTCAATGTATTGAACCGTCTGCGAAATGAAAATGGCTTCATTTATTTCGGCGATATCTTGCCTTGATAATTGGCTGAACAAGTCAGAGCCAGTTCGGCTTCTATTTCTTGTTCGGCCAGTACGGTCGTAGCCTCCACCTTCAGAGTCTGGTGAATAAGTTTGGGTTCTATTTCCGATGATGTGGGTGGTGTCTAATTCTGTGTAACCTGGTCGCCAGTTTTGGTCACTCATACAGTTACTCCTTTTTTCTGTATTGGACCAAGTTACTGTGATCGGTTGAAACAACTGCGGTATATAGCTACCACCTGATGGTTACCTGGGGGTTGCACAGGTGATTTCAAAACAGGCCGGATAAATCCTGCGGATCTAACCGGCCCTGACGAAGCTATCCTTAGCGGACCTGAACGACAACCTTGCCGACAGCCTTGCGCTGGCCAAGATCATTGATCGCCTGCGCGGCATTGCTCAGCGGATAGACCTGCGATACCAGCGGTTTCAGCTTGCCCTCGGCAAACCAGGCGAACAGCTGCTGGAAGTTTGCTGCGTTGTCCTGGGGCTGGCGCTGGGCAAAGGAGCCCCAGAACACGCCGAGCACCGCCGCGCCTTTGAGCAGGGCGAGGTTGACCGGCAGTTCCGGGATGCGTCCGCTGGCGAAGCCGACTACGAGCAGGCGGCCGTTCCAGGCGATGGCGCGGATGGCCTGGTCGAACAGGTCGCCGCCGACCGGGTCGTAGATCACGTCGGCGCCCTGGCCGTCGGTTAGGCGTTTGATCTCGTCCTTGAGGCTGGCTTCGCTGTAGTTGATCAGTTCATGGGCGCCGGCAGCCTTGGCCACCGCGAGTTTTTCGGCGCTGCTGGCGGCGGCGATCACCCGGGCGCCCATGGCTTTGCCGATCTCCACGGCGGCGAGGCCGACACCACCGGATGCGCCGAGCACCAGCAGGGTTTCGCCCGGTTGCAGGTTGGCGCGTTGTTTGAGCGCGTGCATCGACGTGCCGTAGGTCATGCTGAATGCAGCGGCAATGTTGAAGTCCATCGACGGCGGAATCGGCAACACGTTGTAGCCCGGCACCGCAACCTGCTCGGCAAAACTGCCCCAGCCAGTCAGGGCCATGACCCGGTCGCCGACTTTCAGATGGCTGACCTTTTCGCCGACTTCACGCACCACGCCCGCCGCTTCACCGCCCGGCGAAAACGGGAAGGGCGGTTTGAACTGGTACTTGCCCTCGATGATCAGCGTGTCCGGGAAATTGACTCCGGCGGCGTGCACGTCCAGCAGGATTTCATTCTTTTTGGCGACAGGACTGGCGACGTCTTCCAGCACCAGCGATTCGGCAGGGCCGAAGGCTTTGCACAGCACGGCTTTCATCAGGGCTATTCCTTTGGGAGTGATGGCCGATAAGTGTAGGTGTGTGAATCAACGGGTCAACGAGCATGCCCGGCCCTGATAGTCAGCCATAAGCTTGTGCTTGCGCGGCGGGTCGTTATGCTAGGCCGCAAACCGGATAAGGAGCGAATTGTGAAAGCGTGGATCATGTTGTTGCTGGCCCTGTCTCTGCCTGTGGCAGCACTGGCCGAAGAAGCCAAAGAAGGCGAGGCGCCGAAGGTCAATTACATCACCCTGAGCCCGCCGTTCGTCGGCAACTATGGCCTGGACGGCACCGCCAAGCTCAAGGTCTACAAGGCCGATGTGGCCCTGCGCGTAACCGGCGAAGAGGCGACCAAACTGGTGAAGGCCAACGAGCCGCTGATCCGCAATCAGTTGGTGGCGCTGTTCACTCAGCAGTCGACCGAGGCGATGGGCAGCATTGAAGGCAAGGAAAAGCTGCGGCAGGAAGCGTTGAAGCAGACCCAGCAGGTCATGAATGACGAGACCGGCAAGCCTGTTGTTGAGGATCTGTTGTTCAACAACCTGATCATTCAGTAATTCATTCGCTGTCCGGGCAGGCCTCTTCGCGAGCAGGCTCGCTCCCACAGTGGATTGGTGGTGATGCACATTTTTGCATTCACCGAATAACCCTGTGGGAGCGAGCCTGCTCGCGAAAGCTATTTATCAGGCAAAAATGAATCAGGGTTTGAGCGCGATGACTGCCGCCCACTGTTCTGGTGTAACCGGCATCACCGACAACCGTGAGCCCTTCTGCACCAGCGGCAGCTCCGCCAGCGCCGTCTGCTGCTTCAGATAATCGAGCTTCAACACCCGTTTGAACGTCTCGACATGCTCGACATCGATCGCGCTCCAGGCATTTTTCTCCGGCGTAGCTTTCGGATCGAAGTAGTGACTGTCTGGCTCCAGCGCCGTCGGATCGGGATACGCTGCTTCAATAATTTTGCCGATCCCGGCAATCCCCGGCTCGGGGCAGCTGGAATGGTAGAAAAAGAACTCGTCACCGACCGCCATCGCCCGCAGGAAGTTGCGTGCCTGATAGTTGCGAACCCCGTCCCAGCGCGCCTTGCCGAGCTTTTCCAGACCCTTGATCGAGAGTTCGTCGGGCTCTGATTTCATCAGCCAGTAGGCCATGTCGTATGCTCCTGAAGCGGTCATTGGGCAGGTTGTCGGGCAATTTTATGACAAACCGACAGTCGGTTGACGTCAGCGTTTGCGCACAGGTTCACGTTGCCGCAAAATGCCGGCCTTTAAAGCTTGACGCTGCTGCACGGCCTACGAACGGAAACCGCTGCTGTCATCGTGATGATGTGCCTTGAGGGGGGCAATCGATGAAACGCAAACCGGATTTGCTATGGACTTTGGTAATTTTGTTTGGCCTGGGCGTGGTAACCACCGGTTACGCGCAGAGCCTGTGGGCGAACAAGACCGACGCGCCGATTGAAGTGGCGCAACAGGTGCAACAGTCGACCGCTTTCAAACGCTGAACCTGTCTCTTCGACGCCGCTATCCCTGCGGCGTCTACTCTGCGAAATACCATGCCTTATCGGTGACCGTGCCTTGTAACGGGACATCCCAGCTCGCCTGCGCCAAACGTTCGACCTTCTGACATTCATGGGCCAGGCCCAGCAGCGTCGGCTTGCGCCAGTTCTTGCGCCGGGCGAGGTAGGCGAGGCTGCGATCATAAAATCCGCCGCCCATGCCCAGGCGCCCGCCGACATCGTCAAATCCCACCAGCGGCAACAACACCAGATCCAGCGCCCAGACCTTGCGTTGCCGAGCCAGATTGGCCCGGGGCTCGAGGATGCGGAAGCGATTGGGCGTGAGCTTTTCGCCGGGCCGGATGCGCTGGAAGACCATTTTCGTTCGTGGCCACGCGCTGAGTACCGGCAGATAAGTCGCCTTGCCGCGACGCTGGGCTTCGCGCAGGAGCAGGCGCGGATCGATTTCACCGTCGGTGGGCAAATACAGAGAGATATGTTTTGCCCGTCGAAAGTGCGGGTCTTGCGCCAATTGCCGGAACAGGCCTTTGGCAGCCTGGCGTTGTTCGCCTGGCGTCAGTGCGCGGCGCGCCTTGCGCAGCAGGCGGCGGAGTTGCGGGCGGGACAGCAGCGCGGGTTCGGTCATGGTTCGGCTTCGGCAGGTTGATGCAAAAACGTACGCATAAAAAATCCGATGTCGGCATACACCGACATCGGATTCGAATCAGGCTCCCCGGATGAACCGCTGTCAACTCAGCCCTTGAACCCGAAAGTTCAAGGTGGAAGAAGCAGTAGACTTTAAGGCTTTCCGTCTAGCGGACATGCACACCAGCCCAACGTGCAACTTCCAGGGTAGTGCGAATCGGCTCCGGGACATCGTCAACTGGCAAGCACCCCAGGGAGTGCCGCGAGTATACCTCAAGCTGTCAGTCGAATCAGCCCTTGGCGGTGTTCTGATCGTCGGCCAGGACCAGATCGACACGATCGAGCAAGTCGCGTACCTGTTCGCGGGTCGAACCGCTGGCCTGGATGTCAGGGCGCTCTTCTTTGTGCAACAGGTCGTGGGTGATGTTCAGCGCGGCCATCACGGCAATGCGATCGGCGCCGATGACTTTGCCGCTGCTGCGGATCTCGCGCATCTTGCCGTCCAGGTAGCGGGCGGCGCTGACCAGATTGCTGCGTTCTTCCGGCGGGCAGATGATCGAATACTCTTTGTCGAGGATCTGCACGGTAACGCTATTGCTTGAACTCATGAGTCTTGCTCCAGGGCCTTGAGGCGCGAAATCATCGATTCGACCTTACGCCGGGCGATTTCGTTTTTTTCAATGAGGTGAGCGCGTTCCTCGCGCCAGGTTTTTTCCTGAGCTTGTAAGAGTGCGTTTTGACTCTTAAGTTGCTCGACTCGGCCAATCAGCAGTTCGAGTCTGGCCATCAGCGCTTGCAGGTCGGTGTCTTCCATTGGGTCCACGTGTTCGTCTGATGGATGGTGACTGGCGGACAGCCTTTAATGGTCTTGGCGGGGCTGTCGATGTAGGATACAAGGCCTTCATTCTAGACATAGCGCCGTCTGGCGCCTAGCTGCCCATGACCATTGCGAATTCCCCGTACCAAGCCTTTGCCACCCTGCTGACTGCCAGCGGCCACAACGTCTCGCCTGCCGAACTGCACGGCGTGCTGCTCGGGCGCAGTTGCGCCGGGGCCGGCTTCGATCACGAAGGCTGGCTGATCGACGCCGCCGAACTGCTCGAAGGCGAGATCCAGGACAACGTCCGCAACGCCCTGATCGGCCTGCAGGAGATGGTCAAAGGCGAGCTGACCGGCGACGACGTCACTGTCGTTCTGCTGTTGCCGACCGACGATGCGCCGCTGGCCGACCGCGCTGCTGCACTGGGCGAGTGGTGCCAGGGCTTTCTCAGCGGTTTCGGCCTGAACTGCCGCGACAGCAGCATGCTCAGCACCGAAGCCACCGAAGTGCTGCAGGATCTGGCCGCTATTTCCCAGGTGCAGGACGCGCTGGAAGAATCCGAAGACGGCGAATCCGACTACATGGAAGTCATGGAATACCTGCGCGTCGCGCCGTTGCTGCTGTTCTCGGAAACCAAAAAAGCCGATGTGCCGCCAGCCGCCAAACCGTCGCTGCATTAATCGCGTACCAGGGAAAGCCATCTGCCCATGACCCATATCCCCAAAGCGGAATACAGCCGTCGCCGCAAGGCCCTGATGGCGCAGATGGAACCCAACAGCATCGCGATCCTGCCCGCCGCCGCGGTGGCCATCCGCAACCGCGACGTCGAGCATGTCTACCGTCAGGACAGCGACTTTCAGTACCTCAGCGGTTTTCCCGAGCCACAAGCCGTCATCGTCCTGATGCCCGGCCGCGAGCACGGCGAGTACATCCTGTTCTGTCGTGAACGCAACGCCGAACGCGAATTGTGGGATGGCCTGCGCGCAGGGCAGGAAGGCGCGATCCGCGAGTACGGCGCCGACGACGCCTTTCCGATTACTGACATCGACGACATTCTCCCGGGCCTCATCGAAGGCCGCGACCGGGTGTATTCGGCGATGGGCAGCAACCCGGAATTCGATCGGCATTTGATGGACTGGATCAACGTGATCCGCTCCAAGGCGCACCTCGGCGCGCAGCCGCCGAATGAATTCGTTGCCCTGGATCATCTGCTGCACGACATGCGCCTGTATAAATCGGCGGCAGAAGTGAAGGTGATGCGCGAAGCCGCGCGGATTTCGGCGCAGGCGCATATCCGCGCGATGCAGGCCAGTCGTCCGGGGCTGCATGAATACAGCCTCGAAGCCGAACTGGACTACGAATTCCGCAAGGGCGGGGCGAAGATGCCGGCCTACGGTTCGATCGTCGCCGCCGGGCGCAACAGCTGCATCCTGCATTACCAGCAGAATGACGCGTTGCTCAAGGACGGCGATCTGGTGTTGATCGACGCCGGTTGCGAGATCGACTGCTACGCCAGCGACATCACCCGCACGTGGCCGGTCAACGGCAAGTTTTCGCCGGAGCAGAAGGCGATCTACGAGTTGGTGCTGGCTTCGCAGGAAGCGGCGTTCGCCGAGATCGCCCCCAACAAGCACTGGAACCAGGCGCACGAAGCCACGGTGCGGGTGATCACCGCAGGTCTGGTCAAGCTTGGCTTGTTGCACGGTGAGGTTGACGAGTTGATCGCCAGCGAAGCCTACAAGGCTTTCTATATGCACCGCGCCGGCCACTGGCTGGGCATGGATGTGCATGACGTCGGCGAGTACAAGGTCGGCGGCGAATGGCGCGTGCTCGAGGTCGGCATGGCGCTGACCGTGGAGCCGGGCATCTACATCGCGGCGGACAATCAGAACGTGGCGAAGAAATGGCGCGGCATTGGCGTGCGCATCGAGGATGACGTGGTCGTGACCCGGTCCGGCTGTGAAATCCTCACCAGCGGCGTGCCAAAAACCGTCGCCGAGATCGAAGCGCTGATGGCACAAGCAAGGACACACGCAGCATGAGTCGAGTCAATCTGGCAATCATCGGTGGCGGTCTGGTCGGCGCCAGTCTGGCGTTGGCGTTGCAGGCCGGGGCCAAGACGCAGGGCTGGAAAATCGTCCTGATCGAACCGTTCGCTCCCGGCGACAGCTGGCAGCCGAGCTACGACGCCCGCTCTTCGGCGCTGTCGTTCGGCTCGCGGCAGATTTATCAGCGCCTGGGCGTGTGGCAGGAAATTTCCCGCCGCGCCGAGCCGATCAAACAGATTCATGTCTCCGACCGTGGCCGTTTCTCCACCGCGCGCTTGTCGGCGATGGAAGAGGGTGTGCCAGCGCTCGGTTACGTGGTGGAAAACGCCTGGCTCGGCCAGTGCCTGTGGCAACACCTCGACAAAGACGTGATCACGTGGCGCTGTCCGGCGGAAGTCATGCGCATGGAACCGTTGGCCGAGGGCTATCGCCTGACCCTCAACGATGAAACCACCCTTGAATGCGACCTCGCGGTGCTCGCCGATGGCGGCCGCTCGGGGTTGCGCGAACAGTTGGGCATCAACGTGCGCAAGCGCCCGTACAACCAGAGCGCGCTGATTGCCAACATCACCCCGAGTGAAGCGCACAACGGCATGGCCTTCGAGCGCTTTACCGATGAGGGGCCGATGGCCCTGCTGCCGTTGCCGGACAATCGCTGCGCACTGGTGTGGACGCGACTGGGCATGGATGCGCAGCGTCTGACTGAATTGAGCGAGCGTGATTTTCTCAGCGAGCTGCAAGGCGTGTTCGGTTACCGCCTCGGCACCCTGAAGCAGGTCGGCGCACGGCATCTTTACCCGCTGTCACTGATCGAAGCAGAAGAACAGGTGCGCTCGCATCTGGCCGTGCTCGGCAACGCCGCACACAGCCTGCACCCGATCGCCGGCCAGGGCTTCAACCTGTCGCTGCGTGACGCCGACGCCTTGGCTGCCGCGCTGCTGGCGAGTGATAAGCCGCTGGGCGACTTCGCCACCTTGCAGGCCTATCGCGAACGGCAGCGCCTCGATCAGGACCTGACGGTGGGCTTCTCCGATCAGGTCACGCGCCTGTTCGGCAGCAGCCAGCCGCTGGTGTCGCTGGGGCGCAATCTCGGCCTGCTCGGCCTCGACCTGCTGCCACCGGCCAAGCGCTGGTTCGCCCGGCAGGCGATGGGCTTGGGAACGCGCCCGGATGCTTGAGGGGCTGGTTGGCACGTTTACTTTCATGAGCGCGTCGCCCACTGGCGCGTTCGGTAAAACTCTTTACGTGCGGCTAATGCCGCAAGCGAGACAGGCTTAAGCATGGAAATGCGCGCAGATCTGCTGATTGTCGGAGCCGGAATGGTCGGCAGCGCCTTGGCGCTGGCGCTACAGGACAGTGGGCTGGAAGTGCTGCTGCTCGACGGCAGCCCGCTGAGCGTGAAACCATTCGATGCCGAAGCGGCGTTCGAACCGCGCGTCAGTGCATTGTCGGCGGCGAGCCAGCGCATCCTCGAACGCCTCGGTGTCTGGGATGGCATCGCCCAGCGGCGCAGCAGCCCGTACACCGACATGCACGTCTGGGACGGCAGCGGCACCGGGCAGATTCATTTCTCGGCAAGCAGTGTGCATGCCGATGTGCTCGGCCACATCGTCGAAAATCGCGTGGTCCAGGATGCGCTGCTCGAGCGTTTGCATGATTGCGACCTCGGCATGTTGGCCAATGCGCGGCTGGAGCAGATGCGTCGCTCCGGCGACGACTGGCTGCTGACCCTGGCCGATGGCCGCACCTTGCGCGCACCGCTGGTGATCGCGGCGGACGGCGCCAATTCAGCGGTGCGCCGTCTCACTGGGGTGGCGACTCGCGAGTGGGATTATCTGCATCACGCCATCGTCACCAGCGTGCGCTGCAGCCAGCCGCACCGCAAAACCGCCTGGCAGCGCTTTACCGATCACGGGCCATTGGCGTTTTTGCCGCTGGAGCGTGATGGTCAGCAGGACTGGTGCTCGATCGTCTGGTCGACCACACCGGCTGAAGCCGAGCGCCTGATGGCACTCGAGGAGACTGCGTTTTGCGCTGAGCTGGAGCGAGCCTTCGAGGGGCGCCTCGGTGAAGTGATCAGCGCCGACCCGCGTCTGTGCGTGCCCCTGCGTCAGCGTCACGCCAAACGTTATGTCGCTGAAGGCCTGGCGTTGATCGGTGATGCGGCGCACACCATTCACCCGTTGGCGGGGCAGGGCGTGAACCTTGGTTTCCTCGATGCAGCGGTGCTGGCGGAAGTGTTGCTGCAAGCGCTTGAGCGCGGTGAGCGACTGGCAGACGTGAAGGTGCTGAGCCGCTACGAGCGTCGGCGCATGCCACACAATCTGGCGCTGATGGCGGCGATGGAAGGCTTCGAGCGGTTGTTCCAGGCCGACCCACTGCCACTGCGCTGGTTGCGCAATGCCGGGTTGAAACTGGTCGAGCAGATGCCCGAGGCGAAGGCGTTGTTTGTGCGCGAGGCGCTGGGGTTGACCGGGGATCTTCCAGCTCTGGCAAAACCCTGACCGCCTCATTGAGGCTGATGGCCCCTTCGCGAGCGGGCTCGCTCCCACAGTTGAGATGCATTCCAATGTGGGAGCGAGCCTGCTCGCGAAAGCGTCCGTCAACTCGCCGCAGTTTTGAGTCGTGCAACATCTGGTAACGCCTTCACCCAGTGTTCGATTGTGGTGGTAAATGTGAGTCCTTATCATTTGGCCCACCTTTCCCGACCGTGAGACCACTCCCATGTTGGCACCCAAGCGTCTTCTGACCGCACTGGCCTTGACCCTGATCGGCAGCACCACTGCCCAGGCCGCCGATGAGGTGGTGGTTTACTCGTCGCGTATCGATGAGCTGATCAAACCGGTATTCGATGCCTACACCGCCAAGACCGGGGTGAAGATCAAGTTCATCACCGACAAGGAAGCGCCGCTGATGCAGCGCATCAAGGCCGAGGGCGAAAACGCCACCGCCGACCTGCTGCTCACCGTCGATGCCGGCAACCTGTGGCAGGCCGAGCAGATGGGCATCCTCCAGCCGTTCACTTCGAAAACCATCGACACCAACATTCCCGCGCAATATCGCTCGTCCACCCACGCCTGGACCGGCCTGAGCCTGCGCGCGCGGACCATCGCCTATTCCACCGTGCGGGTGAAGCCGGGCGAACTGACCACCTATGAAGCGCTGGCCGACAAGAATTGGGAAGGCCGCCTGTGCCTGCGCACGGCCAAGAAGGTCTACAACCAGTCGCTGACTGCGACCATGATCGAAGTTCACGGCGCCGAAAAGACCGAGAAGATCCTCAAGGGCTGGGTCAACAACCTGTCCACTGACGTGTTCTCCGATGACGTTGCGGTGCTGGAAGCGATCAACGCCGGGCAGTGTGACGTTGGCATCGTCAACACCTACTACTACGGTCGCCTGCATAAGCAGAAGCCTGAATTGCCGGTGAAGCTGTTCTGGCCGAATCAGGCCGATCGCGGTGTGCATGTGAACCTGTCGGGCATCGGCCTGACCAAACATGCACCGCACCCGGAAGCGGCCAAGGCGCTGGTCGAATGGATGACCACGCCTGAGGCACAGAAGATTTTTGCCGACGTGAACCAGGAATTCCCGGCCAACCCGGCGGTGGCGCCTTCGGAAGAAGTGGCGGCGTGGGGCAAGTTTGTCGCCGATACCTTGCCGGTTGAGGTGGCGGGCAAACGTCAGGCTGAGGCGATCCGGATGATGGATCGGGCGGGGTGGAACTGAGGCGTTTCGTGTAACTGTTGATCTTTCAAGATCGCTCCCTCACCCCAGCCCTCTCCCGGAGGGAGAGGGAGCCAACTTGTGTTGCTTTCGAAACTTGAGTTCGACTCAATATCTCAGGTCGATGTAGTTTGCATGAGCACCTCGGTCAGTTCCCTCTCCCTCCGGGAGAGGGCTAGGGTGAGGGCAGCAATCCCAACCTGAAATACGCAATCCAAGAACACCCCAATCCCTCCAGAGACCCAAAAGTGGCCCACCCCGCCCAACGCCGCTGGTACCCCATCGTCTTCGCCATCGCCGCGCTGGTGTTGTTGCCGCTGAGCGTGCTGTTGTTGTCGTGGCAGACCATCGATCAGCAGATCTGGTCGCATCTGTGGCAAACCCAGATGCCGCGACTGCTCGGCAATACCCTGACGCTGATCCTCGGCGTCGGTGTCGGCGTGACCCTGCTGGGTGTCAGCCTGGCGTGGCTGACCAGCCTCTGCGAATTTCCCGGTCGGCGCTGGCTCGACTGGGCGCTGATGCTGCCCTTCGCCATCCCTGCCTATGTACTGGCGTTCGTCTTCGTCGGCCTGCTCGATTTCGCCGGCCCCGTGCAAACCCTGCTGCGCGAATGGTTCGGCAGCGGCCTGCGCCTGCCGCGAGTGCGCTCCACCGGTGGTGTGATCGTGGTCCTGGTGCTGGTGTTTTATCCCTACGTTTATCTGCTGGCGCGCACCGCATTCCTGGCTCAGGGCAAAGGCCTGATGGAAGCGGCGCGGGTGCTCGGGCAGTCGCCGTGGCAGGCGTTCTGGCGGGTTGCGCTGCCGATGGCGCGTCCGGCGATCGGCGCGGGCGTGGCGCTGGCGCTGATGGAAACCCTCGCCGATTTTGGCGCGGTGTCGGTGTTCAACTTCGACACCTTCACCACGGCAATCTACAAGACCTGGTACGGCTTCTTCAGCCTGCCCAGCGCCGCACAACTGGCCAGTCTGTTGCTGCTGGTAGTGATGCTGGTGCTGTACGGCGAGCGCCGGGCACGCGGGGCGAATCGGGCCAGCAACGAGCGGCCACGGGTGAAAGCGCTGTATCACCTGCGGGGAATCAAGGCCTTCGCGGCGACGGGCTGGTGTGCATTGGTATTCGCCTGCGCCTTCGTTATCCCGGTGCTGCAACTGATCGTGTGGTTCTGGCAGCGTGGACGCTTCGATTTGGATGAGCGCTACGCCGGACTGATTCTGCACACGCTGTATCTGGGCGCGATGGCCGCGCTGATCACCGTCAGCGTTGCGCTGTTGCTGGCGTTTGCCCGGCGTCTGGCGCCGACCCAAGCCATCAACTCCGGCGTCGGTCTGGCCAATCTCGGCTACGCCTTGCCCGGTTCGGTGCTGGCGGTGTCGATCATGCTCGCCTTCAGTTATCTGGATCGTGAACTGGTGATTCCGCTCTCCGCCTGGCTCGGTGGTGCCGGCAAACCATTGCTGCTCGGCAGCCTTGCGGCGTTGCTGATGGCGTATCTGGTGCGCTTCATTGCCGTGGCGTATGGGCCGCTGGAAAGCAGTCTGGCGCGTATACGGCCATCTTTGCCTGAAGCGGCACGTAGCCTGGGTGTCAGTGGGCCGCGACTGTTTTTCAAAGTGTATCTGCCGCTCTTGCTGCCCGGCACCTTGAGCGCGGCGTTGCTGGTGTTCGTCGATGTGCTCAAGGAAATGCCCGCGACCCTGCTGATGCGCCCGTTTGGCTGGGACACGCTGGCGGTGCGCATCTTTGAAATGACCAGTGAAGGTGAATGGGCGAGGGCCTCATTGCCGGCATTGACCCTGGTGCTGGTTGGTCTATTGCCAGTGATCGGATTGATTCGACGTTCGGCGCACCGAAACACTTAGTCGTCAGTCCTACACCATGCGGCTACAATGCGCGGCATTCGGTGCGGTTCGTCTGACAGACCCGTGCGCTGGAATCGGCTGCAAGCCTTATTCATCAAGGCTTTCCGCCGTATAGCGGCGGTCCGCACCCTCGCCACGCCCGGAAGGAGAAACCCATGGGACAGCGTACGCCTCTGTATGACCTGCACCTCGCGCTCGGCGCGAAGATGGTCGATTTTGGCGGTTGGGACATGCCACTGCATTACGGCTCGCAGGTCGAGGAGCACCACGAAGTGCGCCGCGATTGCGGGGTGTTCGATGTTTCCCATATGACCGTGATCGATGTCACCGGCGCCCAGGCCAAGGCCTGGCTCCAGCATTTGCTGGCCAACGACGTCGAACGTCTGCACCGCCCCGGCCGGGCGTTGTACAGCACCATGCTCAATGAGCGCGGCGGCATCGTCGACGACATGATCGTCTATCGCCTCGACGACGCGTACCGGCTGGTGTTCAACGCCTCGACCCGCGATCAGGATCTGGCCTGGATGAACGCCCAGCTCGGCGCTTACGAGGTGCAACTGCACGAGCGCGCCGAACTGGCGATGCTCGCCATCCAAGGCCCGCAGGCCCGGCACAAGATTGCCGAACTGGTCACCCAGTCCCGCGCCACGCTGATCCAGCAACTCAAACCTTTCGAAGGCGCCATCGACGGCGACTGGTTCATCGCGCGTACCGGTTACACCGGCGAGGATGGCCTGGAAATCTGCCTGCCCGCGAATCAGGCGCCGGGTTTCTTCAACGATCTGGTCGGTGCGGGTATTTCGCCGATCGGTCTCGGTGCTCGCGACACCTTGCGGGTCGAGGCTGGGATGAACCTGTACGGTCAGGACATTCATCAGGACGTTTCACCGCTGGCCTCGAACATGGCCTGGAGCATCGCCTGGGAGCCGGCCTCGCGGCAGTTCATCGGCCGCGCGGCGCTGGAGGCGGAAAAAGCCGCCGGTGTGGCGCACAAACTGGTCGGTCTGGTACTGGAAGAACGCGGGGTTTTGCGTGCTCACCAGGTGGTTCGCATCGCCGATGTTGGCGAAGGGGAGATCACCAGTGGTAGTTTCTCTCCTACGCTGAGCAAATCGATTGCCCTGGCGCGTGTTCCGATGGCAACCGCCGACCGCGCCGAAGTGGAAATCCGTGGCAAGTGGTATCCGGTGCGAGTGGTCAAACCGACCTTCGTGCGCCATGGCAAAACCTTGATCTAACCTTTTCTGGCGGGCATGACCGCTGACCAATTTCCGAGGAACCGAAGATGAGCGATATCCCTGCCGAACTGCGATTTGCCGAAAGTCATGAATGGGCGCGTCTGGAAGCTGACGGCACCGTCACCGTGGGCATCAGCGATCACGCGCAGGAAGCGCTGGGCGACGTGGTGTTCGTCGAGCTGACCGAAGTCGGCAAGGTGTTCGCCGCCGGTGACCAATCCGGCGTGGTCGAGTCGGTGAAAGCCGCCTCCGACATCTACGCCCCGGTCAGCGGTGAGGTCATCGCGATCAACGAAGACCTGAGCGGCTCGCCCGAACTGCTGAACTCCGACCCGTACGGCGCGTGGATCTTCAAGCTCAAGCCAAGCGACAAGGCCGAGCTGGACAAGCTGCTGGATGCTGCGGCTTACAAGGCTGCCATCGGCGAGTAACTTGCCGGCGCGACCCAAAGCCCCGATTCGTCGGGGTTTTTTTATGGGCGACGAATATCCCTTTGTGGGAGCGAGCCTGCTCGCGAAAGCGCCATATCAGTCAATGCCAATGTGACTGAAACACCGCTTTCGCGAGCAGGCTCGCTCCCACAGGGGCGGCGTGATCTTGAAAATTCGCCTGCTATGCTGGTTTGACCGTGTCGATTGACGCCAAGCGCCAGCCAGGAGAGCCCGTCATGTCCCAGTCGCCGTCCCTGAGCCAGTTACGCGATCCCGAAGCCTTTCTGCGCCGCCACCTCGGCCCGGATGCCGCCGAGCAGCAGGCGATGCTCGACAGCCTCGGCCTGGGCAGTCGCGCCGAGCTGATCGAGCAGACCGTGCCGCCGGGGATTCGCTTCAATCGCGCGCTGGATCTGCCGCCGGCTCTCGACGAACAGGCTGCACTGGCGAAACTGCGCGGTTATGCCGAGCAGAATCAGCTGTTCACCAGCCTGATCGGCATGGGCTATCACGGCACTGTCACGCCGACCGTCATCTTGCGCAACGTGCTGGAAAATCCCGGTTGGTACACCGCGTACACCCCATATCAACCAGAGATCGCCCAGGGCCGGCTCGAAGCGTTGCTCAATTTTCAGCAACTGACCATCGACCTCACCGGCCTGGAACTGGCCAACGCCTCGCTGCTCGATGAGGCTACCGCAGCGGCCGAAGCCATGGCTTTGGCCAAGCGCGTGGCGAAGTCGAAGAGCAATCTGTTTTTTGTGGATGAAAATTGCCATCCGCAAACTCTCTCCGTGGTACAGACCCGCGCCGAAGGTTTCGGCTTCGAGCTGATCGTCGACGCGGTGGATAACCTGGCGCAGCACGAGGTGTTCGGCGCGCTGCTGCAATACCCCGACACCCACGGCGAAATCCGCGATCTCAAACCCTTGATCAACCACCTGCACGCACAACAGGCCCTGGCCTGCGTCGCCACCGATTTGCTCAGCCTGCTGGTGCTGACGCCGCCGGGTGAGTTGGGTGCCGATGTGGTGTTCGGTTCGTCCCAGCGTTTCGGTGTGCCGATGGGTTATGGCGGCCCGCACGCGGCGTTCTTCGCCAGCCGCGAGGAATACAAACGGGCGATTCCGGGGCGGATCATCGGTGTGTCGAAAGATGCTCGCGGCAACGTCGCGCTGCGCATGGCCCTGCAAACCCGCGAGCAACACATCCGCCGCGAGAAAGCCAATTCGAACATCTGCACCGCGCAGGTGCTGCTGGCCAATATCGCCAGTTGTTATGCGGTGTATCACGGCCCCGAGGGTTTGAAGCGTATCGCCCAGCGCGTGCATCGCCTGACCTGCATCCTCGCGGCGGGACTCGAGCGCAACGGCATCAAACGGCTCAACAGGCAGTTCTTCGACACGCTGACGCTGGAGGTCGGCGGCGCGCAAACGGCGATCATCGAAAGTGCTCAGGCAGCGCAGATCAACCTGCGCATTCTTGGGCGCGGCCGCGTCGGTCTGAGTCTGGACGAGACCTGTGATGAACACACCGTGGCGAAGCTGTTCGATGTGCTGCTCGGCGCCGATCACGGCCTGAGCGTGGATGCGCTTGATGCGCAGGACATCGCCTCGGGAATTCCCGACGAACTCCAGCGCAGTACGCCGTACCTGCAACATCCGGTGTTCAACGCTCACCACAGCGAAACCGAGATGCTGCGTTACCTCAAACAGCTGGAAAACAAGGATCTGGCGCTCAACCAATCGATGATCCCGCTGGGCTCGTGCACGATGAAACTCAACGCCACCAGCGAGATGATCCCGATCACCTGGCCGCAGTTCGCCCATCTGCATCCGTTTGTGCCGAGGGAGCAGGCTGTCGGTTACACGCTGATGATCGAAGAGCTTGAGCGTTGGCTCTGTGCGATTACCGGTTTCGATGCGATCTGCATGCAGCCCAACTCTGGCGCCCAGGGCGAATACGCCGGGCTCCTGGCGATCCGTAAATATCACGAGAGCCGGGGGGAGGGCGCGCGGGATATCTGCCTGATTCCGTCATCGGCCCACGGCACCAATCCTGCCTCGGCGCAGATGGCCGGGATGCGTGTGGTGATTGTCGAATGCGATGAGGCGGGCAATGTCGATCTGGATGATTTGCAGCTGAAAGCCGCCGAGGCCGGGAATAAGTTGTCGTGCCTGATGGCGACCTATCCGTCGACCCACGGGGTTTACGAGGAAGGCATCAGCGACATCTGCGCAGTGATTCACCAGCATGGCGGCCAGGTGTATATGGATGGCGCCAATCTCAATGCGCAGGTCGGCCTGGCCAGACCAGCGGACATTGGCGCCGACGTGTCGCACATGAACCTGCACAAGACCTTCTGCATTCCCCATGGCGGCGGCGGGCCGGGCATGGGCCCGATCGGCGTTCGTGCGCATCTGGCGCCGTTCGTCGCCAACCATCCGGTGGTGCCGATTGACGGGCCGCTGGCGCAGAACGGCGCAGTCAGCGCAGCGCCGTGGGGCAGTGCGAGCATTTTGCCGATCAGTTGGATGTACATCGCCATGATGGGCCCGCAACTGGCGGACGCCAGCGAGGTGGCGATTCTGGCGGCGAATTATCTGGCGCAGCATTTATCCGGCGCGTTCCCGGTGCTCTACACCGGGCGCAATGGTCGTGTGGCGCATGAATGCATTCTTGATCTGCGCCCGCTGAAGGCGCAGACCGGCATCAGCGAGGAAGACGTCGCCAAGCGGCTGATGGATTACGGCTTCCACGCGCCGACCATGTCCTTTCCGGTACCGGGTACGTTGATGGTCGAGCCGACCGAGAGCGAGTCCAAGGCAGAGCTCGACCGCTTCATCGCGGCGATGCTGAGCATTCGCGCCGAGATCAATGAAGTGCAGAAGGGCAACTGGCCGGGCGAAGACAACCCGCTCAAACGCGCGCCGCATACCTTGGCCGATGTCACTGGAGTCTGGGAGCGACCCTACAGTGTCGAACAGGCCATCACCCCGGATGCGCACACACGCTTGCACAAATATTGGCCGGCGGTGAATCGGGTGGATAACGTCTACGGCGATCGCAATCTGTATTGCGCGTGTGTGCCGGTGGATGATTACCGCTGATCTCTAAATCCACCACCGTCCCTGTGGGAGCGAGCCTGCTCGCGAAAGCAATCGTCCAGCCGGCATTTGCGGTGACTGGCTCACCGCTTTCGCGAGCAGGCGCGCTCCCACAAGGCAGGGTGGTGAGGCGGTAATCCGGGCAAAAAAATGCCGCTCGTTTGAGCGGCATTTTTGTTACTCGGAAGCCACGGCGTTCTTCGCCAGGATCGCGTTCGCCAGTTCCATGTCCGAAGCCTGCAGGCCAGGGTTGTCGGCGCGGACTTTCTGCATCGCTGCTTCCAGGTACGGGCCACGGATGCCGCCGTCGCTGGCGACGAAGCTGCCGGCGTCGTCCTGGGCGGCGACGATCAGCTTGTGATCCTTGAAGGTCAGGTAGGTCGAGCCGGTGGTGGCACCGGAGGAGATGACGTTACGCCAAAAGCTGTCCGCCATGGCCGAACCAACGGGAAGCGACAGCAGGGCCAAGGTGGCGACAGCGAGTTTGAGACGCATGATGAGGTGACTCCTGGGATTGACTACGGCGTTGGATAGCCGATCCCCGATCCAGTTCCGTGCTGAATTATTTCAACTCACTTTGCGGTGTCACCCGCAACACTTCCTCCACCGTGGTCAGCCCCGCCGCAACTTTCTGCGCACCGGACAGGCGCAGGCTGCGCATGCCTTCCTTGAAGGCCTGGCGGCGGATCGCGGTGAGGTCGGTATCCGGGGTGATCAGCGCTTTGAGGCTGTCGCTCAGCTGCATGATTTCGTACACGCCGGCGCGGCCGCGATAGCCGGTGTCGCGGCATTCCAGGCAACCGATCGCCCGTTGCGCATTGCTCGGCAGCGGCGCCTGCCAGGGCCGGGTCAGGGTTTGCCAGTCTTCATCTTCGAGCGTCAGCGGCGCCTTGCAGTGCGGGCACAAGGTGCGCACCAGACGCTGGGCCATGACCCCGAGCACGGTGGCTTTGATCAGGTAATGCGGCACGCCCAGTTCGAGCAAACGGCTGATGGCGCTTGGCGCGTCGTTGGTGTGCAGGGTGGACAGGACCAAGTGCCCGGTGAGCGCGGCCTGAATCGCCATTTCCGCAGTTTCCAGATCGCGGATCTCGCCGATCATGATGATATCCGGGTCCTGCCGCATCAGCGCGCGCACCCCGGCGGCGAAGGTCAGTTCGATGTTGTGCTGCACCTGCATCTGGTTGAAGGCCGGCTCGACCATTTCGATCGGGTCTTCGATGGTGCAGAGGTTGACCTCCGGCGTCGCCAGTTTTTTCAGCGTGGTGTACAGGGTCGTGGTCTTGCCCGAACCGGTCGGCCCGGTGACCAGAATGATGCCGTTGGGCTGGCGGGTCATGTCCTGCCAGCGGCGCAGGTCGTCGGCGCTGAAACCCAACTGGTCGAAATTCTTCAGCAGCACTTCCGGGTCGAAAATCCGCATGACCATTTTTTCGCCGAACGCTGTCGGCAAAGTCGACAGCCGCAACTCCACTTCGCCGCCGTCCGGGGTCTTGGTCTTGACCCGGCCATCCTGGGGTTTGCGCTTTTCCGCGACGTTCATGCGGCCAAGGCTTTTCAGGCGGCTGACGATCGCCATGGTCACCTGCGGCGGGAATTGATAGACGTTGTGCAGCACGCCGTCGATGCGAAAGCGCACGGTGCCGTGCTCGCGGCGCGGTTCGATGTGGATATCACTGGCGCGCTGCTGGAAGGCGTACTGGAACAGCCAGTCGACGATGTTGACGATGTGCGCGTCGTTGGCGTCCGGCTCCTGGTCGCTGGCGCCGAGGTTGAGCAGTTGTTCGAAGTTGCCGAGATTGCCGCTCTGGGCGTCGGCATTGCTGGCACCGCTGACCGATTTGGCCAGCCGGAAAAACTCGACGCTGAAGCGCTGGATATCCACCGGGTTGGCCACGACCCGTTTGATCGGCAGCTTCAATACGTGGGTCAGGTCAGCTTCCCAACCGCTGACGTAGGGCTGAGCGCTGGCCACGGTGACCGAGTCGCGGTCCACGGCGACGGCGAGAATTTTGTGCCGTTGCGCGAAGGCATAGGACATCAGCGGCGTGATCGCCGCGACATTGATTTTCAGCGGATCAATGCGCAAATACGGCTGACCGGCCTGTTGCGCCAGCCACAGGGTCAGGCTTTCCAGATCCAGATGTTTGCCCGGACGGCTGAGGTCGTCGAGTTGCTGGCTGGCGATGAACTCCAGCGGATGCATCTGCCCGTGAGCAGCATGGCGACGGCGGGCATTGAGCGCCTGTTCCGCCGCGTCCTGGCAGATGAAGCCCTGGGCGACCAGTTCACGCAACACATCGTTGAGGTCCAGCCAGCGGTCCTGAGTGACAAATTGAACGGACATGCGGCTTTCCTTTTTAAGCGTCATGCGCAAAAGGATAGTCGCGGCCCTGCTGACCGTTGGGCCACTACCCGACGAAGCCGTTGCCGGATTTGTCAGCCGGCAGCCTGGGCGGGCGCCTGCCACCCCGCGTCGGCGTTGTGCAGGTCCACCGCGCAAACGCTGATCAGGTTGCGCAGTTTCTCCGCGATCACTTGCGCGCGATGCCAGCTCAGGCCGCTTATGAGCAGATCGATCGACAGCAGATCGTCCTGGCGCTGGACCTTGACCTGCTCCGGGGTCAGAAACTGCAAAGCGAACAGATTCAGCACCCGCACCAGCAGATCCGGCTCCGCCTCGGCGAGGATCCGGTACTGCGCCAGGCAGTGGGCGTTATTGACGTTCCAGACATCGGCGCGGGTGGCGGGGCTGTTTACGGCTTCAAGGTGCGGCATGGTGAATCTCCAGATCAGTGGAGAAATTTTTACATGCGGTGCGGGGTATTTCTTGGCTATGATCGGCGTCTGAACGGATTTATCGAAAGAGTTGATTCGTTAAAGCTGAACTTTGAGGATTTTTTATGCACAGCGAGCTGGACGCCTACGACCGCAAGATCCTCGCCTTGCTCCAGGAAGACGCTTCGCTGTCGAGCGCGCAGATCGCCGAGCAGGTCGGCCTGTCGCAATCGCCGTGCTGGCGGCGGATTCAGCGGATGAAGGAGGAGGGCATCATTCGCGGCCAGGTGACCTTGCTGGATCGCAAGAAGATCGGCCTGAACACGCAGATTTTTGCCGAGATCAAACTCAACGCCCACGGCCGCTCGAACTTCACCGAATTCACCGAGGCGATTCGCGGCTTTCCGGAAGTGCTGGAGTGTTATGTGCTGATGGGCGCGGTGGATTTCATGTTGCGCATAGTCGCGGCGGACATCGAGGCGTACGAGCGGTTCTTCTTCGAGAAGCTGTCGCTGGTGCCGGGGATACAGGAAGTGAATTCGATCGTGGCGCTGTCGGAGATCAAGTCCACCACCAGCCTGCCGGTCTAGTGCGGATGGCCTTTGTGGCGAGGGGATTTATCCCCGCTGGGCTGCGCAGCAGTCCCCGCTTGATCGTTCCCACGCGCAGCAAAGGAATGCAGCCCGGGACGCTCTGCGTCCCAAGCGGACGCAGAGCGTCCATTGAGGCGTTCCCACGCAGAGGGTGGGAACGATCAGGTGGGAAGGTGTTTAGCTGCGCAGCAGGATTTTCCAGGCGCGGTTCTGGTACACCGCAATCGCCTGATGCTTGCGCGCATCGAGCAGTTCGTCGGTGATGGTCGGCTCGTTGGCCAGTTGCGCCAGTTTGTTCAGTTCACCGTACAGGCGATCCATTTCCGGGATGTCCAGCACGTTGCGCGCATGGTGCAACCAGACCTGAATGCGCTCGATACGTGGCAGTTGCTCGGCAAGGTCTTCCGGCTGCTGCTGATAGCGTTGCAGCTGCAGAGCAGTGGCTTCTTCGCCCAGCAGACGCGGCAACCAGCTGTGCAGTTGCGCGTCACCCTGACGGTTGCCACGGGTGTTGCGGTCGGCAGTCCAGGTGCGGGCCAACAGCCAGCGCGAAGCGTTCAGCGAGAACTGGCCCCAGCGCGGGTCTTCCAGCTCTTCGAGGAACTGCTCCGGCGCGGCTTTGCGCACGTCTTCGTCTTCGATGCCGACCTGCACCAGTGGGCGCCAGTCTTCCAGCAAGGCATCGAGGGCCACGCGCAAATCGTGGGTCGACTGACGCGGCGCCGCCTGGCCGAGGCTGCTGAGCAGGGCGCGCATTTCCGCGAGGTTCTCGACCCAGTCCTGCAACAGGCGCCAGTGGCCGTTGAAGCGATATTGTTCGGCCAGACGCTGGCTGCTGCCGAGCAAATGCCAGCTCAACGCGGCGAAGGCGTCGTCGAGACGGGTTTCGCTGGTCAGCTGCGGCGCTGGCAGGCTCAGCGAGTAGCTGTTGGCGTCGTGCAGACGATAACCGCGCTCGGCCTTGCTGATATCGCACGGCATCAGCGCCAGGGTTTCGGCCAGTTCGGCAGCCAGTTCCAGCAACGCGGCAGGCTCGCCTTCGCGCAGCTCCAGTTCCAGCTCGCAGATTTCTTCCTTCTGCTTGCCAACCACCACGTGACCGAGGTCCAGCGCGGCTTCGATGACCACTTTGGTCTTGCCACGGCCCCAGGCGATTTCGGCGCGCTCGCGGACGAAATCGGTGGTGAAGATCGGTTTGAGCGTTTTCTTGTCCAGCTCGGCCAGTGCCTCAGGCCAGCATTCGCCGTCGAGTTTTTTTACGTCGAGTTTGGCTTTCGCCAGTTTCCAGTCGTACTCGTTACGCTCGGACAGGCCGGCGACGCTTTGGCCACGGGTCTTGAGGGTCTGAATCACTTCGTCACCGTCCTTGCGCAGGCGCAGTGCGACTTTGGCTTGGGCGAGGTCGCGCTCGGGGGTGTCGAAGTACTGGTTCATCAACTCACGGCGTTCCCAGCCACTTTTGTTGCGTTTCTTCAGCAGCGGGTGCTCGCGCAGGGCAGCGAGGGTTTCGCGGCTGACGCGGAGTTTGATTTCAGTTTCTTTTTGCATGGCCGGAACATCCAGAATCGGGAGCGCAGCCGGGGGAATGTGTGGCTGCCAAGGCCGTGCAGTGTACAGGAGTCAAACTTCCTGCGCCCTGCGGCGGTTTATTCCGCGCGCCGGATGGTTCTATAGTGGGCCTCAATCCGGGACCTGGAGTCAGTGATGCCATTGCCGTCCATGCAAGACCAGTTCGCCGCGCTGATTGCCGCGCCATCGGTCAGCTGTACCCAACCGAACCTGGACCAGTCCAACCGCGCCGTCATCGATCTGCTGGCGGGCTGGCTCGGTGACCTGGGTTTCAGCTGCGATATCCAGCAGGTCAGCCCCGGCAAATTCAATCTGCTCGCGAGTTTCGGCAGCGGCCCCGGCGGCCTGGTGCTGGCCGGGCACAGCGACACCGTGCCGTACGACGACGCTTTGTGGCAGACCGACCCGCTGAAGCTCACGGAGGTTGATGGCCGCTGGGTCGGGCTGGGCAGCTGCGACATGAAGGGCTTTTTTGCGCTGATCATCGAAGCCGTACGGCCGCTGCTCGATCAGCCGTTCAAGCAACCGCTGCTGATCCTCGCCACCTGCGACGAAGAAAGCTCGATGTCCGGCGCCCGCGCGCTGGCCGAGGCCGGGCAACCGTTGGGCCGCGCGGCGGTGATCGGCGAGCCGACCGGTCTCAAGCCGATCCGCATGCACAAAGGCATCATGATGGAGCGCATCGACATCCTCGGGCAGAGTGGCCACTCGTCTGATCCGCGTCTGGGCCACAGCGCCCTTGAAGCGATGCACGATGCCATCGGCGAACTGCGCGGCCTGCGCCTGCTGTGGCAGCGCGAATTCAGCAATCCACAGTTCAGCGTGCCGCAACCAACGATGAACTTCGGCTGCATCCATGGTGGCGACAACCCCAATCGCATCTGCGGCCAGTGTTCGCTGGAATTCGACCTGCGGCCGCTGCCGGGCATGGACCCGAACCTGCTGCGCACGGAAATCCTGCGCAAGCTCAACCCGGTGGCCGAGCGGCATAAGGTGAAGATCGACTACAAGCCGCTGTTCCCGGAAGTGCCGCCGTTCGAACAGTCCGAGGATGCCGAACTGGTGCGCATCGCCGAAAAGCTCACCGGCCATCGCGCCGAAGCAGTAGCGTTCGGCACCGAAGCGCCTTATCTTCAGCGCCTCGGCTGCGAAACCATCGTCCTCGGCCCCGGCGACATTGCCTGCGCGCATCAACCCGGCGAGTACCTTGAAATGTCACGTTTGCAGCCTACCGTGCATCTGATTCGGCAGTTGATTGAACATTACTGCCTGACGACAGACGAACGATGATGGCCCTGTGTGGGAGCGAGCCTGCTCGCGAAAGCGTTTTGTCAGTCGCCATTGATGAACCTGATCCACTGCTTTCGCGAGCAGGCTCGCTGCCACAGGGTTAAATGTCTTGCATCAACCCGGTAAATTGCCTGTACCCCAACCCGTATTCATGAGGAGAGCGCGCGTGTCGCCAAGCCTGTTCCGACGATAACCATCAGCCCGCTGTGCGTTTTTCGTTTCGCCCCTTTTTTCGGCTGCTCTTTATTACAGGCCCAGGTTCATGCCCGAATACGTCAATTGGCTTCGCCACGCGTCCCCTTACATCAATGCTCACCGCGATTGCACCTTCGTCGTCATGCTGCCCGGCGACGGCGTCGAGCATCCGAATTTCGGCAACATCGTCCACGACCTGGTCTTGCTGCACAGTCTGGGCGTGCGTCTGGTGCTGGTGCACGGCTCGCGCCCGCAGATCGAAACCCGCCTCGCCGCCCGTGGCCTGACCCCGCATTACCATCACGGCATGCGCATCACCGATGCCGCGACGCTGGAGTGTGTGATCGATGCGGTCGGCCAGTTGCGCATCGCCATCGAAGCACGGCTGTCGATGGACATGGCCTCGTCGCCGATGCAGGGTTCACGCCTGCGCGTGGCCAGCGGCAACCTCGTCACCGCGCGGCCGATCGGCGTGCTCGAAGGTGTCGACTATCACCACACCGGCGAAGTGCGTCGGGTCGACCGCAAGGGCATCAATCGCCTGCTCGATGAACGCTCGATCGTATTGCTGTCGCCGCTGGGCTATTCGCCGACCGGCGAAATCTTCAACCTCGCCTGCGAAGATGTCGCCACCCGCGCCGCGATTGATCTGGGCGCGGACAAGCTGCTGTTGTTCGGCGCCGAGCTCGGCCTGATCGACGAGAACGGCAAACTGGTACGTGAACTGCGCCCGCAACAAGTGCCGGCCCATTTGCAGCGCCTCGGCATGAGCAACTATCAAGCGGAGTTGCTCGATGCCGCCGCCGAAGCCTGCCGTGGCGGCGTGGCGCGCAGCCATATCGTCAGTTACGCCGAAGATGGCGCGCTGCTGACGGAGCTGTTCACCCGCGACGGTGGCGGTACGCTGGTGGCGCAGGAGCAGTTCGAAATGGTGCGCGAAGCGGCGATTGAAGACGTCGGCGGTTTGCTCGACCTGATCAGTCCGCTGGAAGAGCAGGGCATTCTGGTGCGCCGCTCGCGAGAAGTGCTGGAGCGCGAGATCGAGCAGTTCAGCGTGGTCGAGCGCGAAGGCATGATCATCGCCTGTGCGGCGCTGTATCAGATTGCCGATTCCGATGCTGGTGAACTGGCGTGTCTGGCGGTGAATCCCGAGTATCGCCACGGCGGACGCGGCGACGAATTGCTCGAACGCATCGAAACCCGCGCGCGGGCGCAGGGTTTGAAAACCCTGTTCGTACTCACTACGCGCACTGCGCATTGGTTCCGCGAGCGCGGGTTCGAGCCAAGCAGCGTCGAACGTCTGCCAGCGGCGCGGGCGTCGCTTTACAACTATCAGCGTAATTCGAAGATCTTCGAAAAGACCCTCTGAACAACAGCGAGGTCTGTGGCGAGGGGATTCATCCCCGCTGGACTGCGCAGCAGTCCCCTTGCGTTTCCAAGTGAAAACATAGGTGGTCGCTACGCGACCCAGCGGGGATAAAATCCCCTCACCACAGGGTTCTGCATTCAGTCAGAGATGAACTTGGCGCTGACGTACGGCGAATAATCCGCCAGCACCGTCTCGACCTTGCCCTGTTCCTTGAGGAATTTCGCCGTTTCGGCAATGGCCTTGGCGGTGCCGCCGTCCAGCAGCGCCGTGGTTTGCTGCGCCTTGGCATCCGGGAACGCCGAACCGGCCAGCAGTTCCGGCACATCTGCTGCGTTGGCACCGGTCAATTTGGCGATTTTCTGCACAGGCACCGAATCGGCCGTCCAGCTGTCTTTGTGTGCGGCGTAATCAGCGAACGACTCCAGGGTGACCTTGGCAAACTTGGCCACGACCTCGGGATGCTTCTCGGCAAAGTCCTTGCGCGCCACCCAGACTTCGAAAGTCGGTGCACCCCATTGGCCGACTTGTGCTGCGTCGGTCAGGGTCTTGCCGGTCTTGCGGATCTCACCCAGCGCCGGTGACCAGACAAACGCCCCGTCAATGTCGCCACGCTTCCACGCGGCGGCGATTTCCGCCGGTTGCAGGTTGACCACTTTGACTTGCGAAGCATTCAGGCCCCAGTGCTTCAGCGCCCCAAGCAGACTGTAGTGCGAGGTCGACACGAACGGCGTGGCGATGGTTTTACCGATCAGGTCCTGCGGTTTGTCGATGCCGCTGCCGTTGCGCACCACCAAGGCTTCGGCGGCATTAATCTGCGCCGAAACGATAAACGCCACGATCGGCAGATTGCGTGAAGCAGCTGCTGCCAGTGGGCTTGAGCCAAGGTTGCCGATCTGCACGTCGCCAGAAGCAATGGCAGTGACGACTTCCGGGCCGCTGTTGAAACGACGCCAGTCGATCTTCTCGCCGATGGTTTTTTCATAGACACCATCGGCCTGCGGCACTTTGCTCGGATCGATCCCGGTCTGGTAGCCGACCGTCAGACCGGCGGCATGTGCGGAAAAAGAAAACAGTGCCGACACACAAACTGTAACAAATTGACTTGATAGTGCGCGTTTCGCCATGATGCGTCGCCTTTTCGATGGGATTTGCCGTGTTGGGAGCACGGCAAAGCTAATCGATCTAAAAAAAGGTCAACAAATACCATTTAGGAATGAGCTTAGGCGCCGATACGCTGTTTCCCGGCGCAAAGGGCCATTAATGGGCCATATACCCGAATGGTATGAAAAAGAATGAATAAATTCTTTTTGGGATTATCAGGAAGTCTTTACGCTGCAGGGACCCAATCACTGGCGATTAGACGATGGTCGTAGACACACAAGGTTACGATTGACTTGGCAGTCACGGTCTGGCGCTAATCGCGCATCTTAGGATTCAGGGCAAATCGACCCCGAACCAGGAACACAAGAATTAGAACGAGAGGAGCGATACATGAACAAGTCCACCTTGGCCCTGGCTGTGGCCGTTGGGGTTATGGCGCAGCAGGCAAGCGCCGCCGGTTTCATCGAAGACAGCAAGGCTACTCTGGGTCTGCGCAACTTCTACATCAACACTGATAACCGTAACGGCACTGCCGAACCAAGTCGCAACGAAGAATGGGGCCAAGGCTTCGATCTGCGTTTCATTTCCGGTTACACCCAAGGCACTGTCGGCTTCGGTATCGATGCCATCGGCCTGCTGGGCGTACGTCTGGATTCGGGCGGCGGCACCAACGGCAACGTTAACGGTGATGGCACCCCTGGCAGTGCCTACGGCGGCACTGTTTTCCCAAGCGAATCCAACGGTCAGGCGGTTGATAACTTCTCCAGCCTGGGTCTGACGGCGAAAGCCAAGATTTCCCAGACCGAACTGAAGCTGGGTACCTTGCAGCCGAAGAACCCGGTCATCGTCACCAACGACGGTCGTCTGCTGCCACAAACCTGGCAGGGTGGCCAGATCACTTCCGGCGAGATCAAGGACCTGACTCTGGTCGGTGGCCAGATCGAACACGTGAAAGGTCGTAACTCCAGCAACAATGAGCAGCTGTCGATCGGTGGCGCAACTGCGCGCACCACAAACAGCAACAAGTTCATCTACGCGGGTGGTGACTACAAAATCACCAAGGATCTGACGGCCCAGTACTACTACGGCAACCTGGAAAACTTCTACAAGCAACACTTCCTGGGTCTGGTGCATAACTGGTCGATTGGCCCAGGTGTGTTGAAGTCCGACTTCCGGTACTTCAACAGCTCCGATGACGGCCGCAATGGCAACGATTCGGACTACTTCAGCAACGGTGCGTACGGCAACAGTACGCTGGGTAACGGCAAAGGCAAGGTCGACAACAACCTGTACAGCGGCTTGTTCCTTTACACCGTTGCCGGTCACACCTTTGGTGGCGGCTATCAGGTGAGTAATGGCAGCAGCGACTTCCCTTGGCTGAACCAGGGTGACGGCTCGTCTAACTACACCATCACGGACATGCAGATCCAGAAGTTCAACCGTGCCGGCGAGCGCACTTGGCAAGCACGCTACTCCTACGACTTCGCCAAGGTTGGCGTGCCTGGCCTGACCGCTGGCATGGTTTATCTGCGTGGTGACAACGTTGATACCTACGCTCGTGGCGTCCAGACCTCGAATGGCGCTTCCGAGTGGGAACGTGATTTGACCGTGGCGTACGTTGTTCCGGAAGGCCCGTTGAAAAACGTTGGCGTGATGTGGAAAAACGCTACCTGGCGCACCGACATCGCCGGTCAACGCGACCAGGACGAAAACCGCCTGATCCTCAGCTACTCGATCCCGCTGTTGTAATAGCGCTCGAGCAACTGAAGCAAAAAAAGCCCCGTCCGGCATCGCGCCGGACGGGGCTTTTGCGTTTTCGAGTCAGGCTCACCCCCGTAAGCCCTTCTCGATTTCCCTCTTTGCTGCAACTCAAGGCCTTCTCGAACCTTGCAACCGATGTTCGTCGCGATGCCGGCCGGTGTCCAATGAACAGATCTTTAATATTCTCTAATCATCTAAATATCTAGTTATTTATTCTTTTTCACGCTGACCGATCACAAGCTACAGTTGTTGTCTCCCATCCCTCATCAGGAGCAGCACCATGAGCCTCAGACTCGGCGACATCGCCCCCGATTTCGAACAAGACTCCAGCGCCGGCAAGATTCGTTTTCACGAATGGCTGGGCGATACCTGGGGCGTGCTGTTCTCCCACCCGGCGGACTTCACCCCGGTGTGCACCACCGAGCTGGGCTTCACCGCCAAGCTCAAGGATGAGTTCAGCAAACGCGGCGTCAAAGCCATCGCGCTGTCGGTCGACCCGGTGGACTCGCATCACAAGTGGATCGAAGACATCAACGAAACCCAGAACACCATCGTCAATTTCCCGATCCTGGCCGATGCCGATCGCAAGGTCTCCGATCTCTACGACCTGATCCACCCGAATGCCAATGACACCCTGACCGTACGTTCACTGTTCGTCATCGATCCGAACAAGAAGATCCGCCTGACCATTACCTACCCGGCGAGCACCGGGCGCAATTTCCACGAGATCCTGCGGGTGATCGACTCGCTGCAGCTCACCGACAATTACAAGGTGGCCACCCCGGCCAACTGGCAGGACGGTGAAGAGGTGGTGATCGTGCCGTCGCTCAAGGATGAGGACGAGATCAAGCAGCGCTTCCCGAAAGGCTATCGCGCGGTGAAGCCGTACCTGCGCCTGACGCCGCAGCCGAATAAATAAGATTTGCGGTGTAGTCACCGCCGCTTTCGCGAGCAGGCTCGCTCCCACATTTGCAATGCATTCCCCTGTGGGAGCGAGCCTGCTCGCGAAGGCGTCAGCCCAGGCACTTGAGAATCCAGAATCACAACGCAGGGGAATTTCGGCCGTTTCGACGGCCTTTTTTTTCGCCTAGATTCTGCTTTTCTTCATATTTCTTAAACGCATAACCAAATGAATAAATATGATTTATGGATATATAAATCAGCTGGTAAGGTCACTGCCATTGAAGCGAGATCGCAGCCTGCGAATCGCCTGTAACGCTTAAAGGAATCTGCAATGCTGGTCGTCTCACTCGGTGGCAGCCCCAGCCTGCGCTCCCGTTCCGGGGTGCTGCTGGAGCGCTCGCAACGCTGGTTGCAACAGCAAGGGGTGGAAGTGGTGAGTTATCAGGTGCGGGACTTCCCGGCCGAGGATCTGCTCCACGCGCGCTTCGACAGCCCGAAGGTCCTCGACCTGCTGCAACAGATCGCAAACGCCGATGGCCTGCTGATCGCCACGCCGGTGTACAAGGCCTCGTTTTCCGGAGCGCTGAAGACCCTGCTGGATCTGCTCCCCGAGCGTGCCTTGAATCACAAGATTGTCTTGCCGATGGCTACCGGCGGCAGCATTGCCCACATGCTGGTAGTCGATTACGCGCTCAAGCCTGTGCTGTCGGCACTCAAGGCCCAGGAAATGCTTCAGGGCATTTTCGCCGAGGACAGCCAGATCGCTTACGGCGAAGGCAGTGCCGCCGCGCAACTGGCGCCGGCCCTGGAGCAACGCTTGCACGAGGCCCTGGACCAGTTCATCGGCGCCATGGCGCGCCGGCCGAAACCGCTGGAGCCGGGCCTGTTGAACGAACGTTTGTTGAGTGCTCGCTGGAGCATTTAAGTCCCATCGAAATTTGAAGTACTGGCCTTACTCGCCCGCCAACGGGCAAGCAGGTGCAGCCAAAACCCAACAGCAAAAAGGAGAGCGCTATGCGCACTGTATTTTTGCGTCGTGGTCTGGTCGCTCTGTTTGCTGCGGCTGTCACCTTCGGCGCCATCACCCAAGCTCAAGCCGAGACATTGCGGATCGGTTATCAGAAGTACGGCACACTGGTGCTGCTCAAAGCCAAGGGCACGCTGGAAAAACGCCTCGCCGCGCAAGGCGTCGACGTGCAATGGACTGAGTTTCCCGGCGGCCCGCAGCTGCTCGAAGGCCTCAACGTCGGCTCGATCGATTTCGGCGTGACCGGCGAAACCCCGCCGGTTTTCGCCCAGGCCGCTGGCGCGGATCTGCTCTACGTCGCCTATGAACCGCCAGCGCCGAACAGCGAAGCGATCCTCGTGCCGAAGGACTCGCCGATCAAATCGGTGGCCGATCTCAAAGGCAAGAAAGTCGCCCTGAACAAAGGCTCCAACGTGCACTACCTGCTGGTGCGCGCGCTGGAAGACGCCGGCCTCAAGTACAGCGATATTCAGACCGTGTTCCTGCCACCGGCCGATGCCCGCGCTGCGTTCGAACGTGGCAGTGTCGACGCCTGGGTCATCTGGGATCCGTACCAGGCCGCTGCCGAGAAACAACTGCAAGCGCACACCCTGCGTGACGGTAAAGGCATCGTCGACAACCACCAGTTCTATCTGGCGACCAAACCGTATGCGCAGAAAAATCCTGAGGTGATCAAAACCCTCGTCGAAGAAGTGCGCGCGGTTGGCGAATGGTCGAAAGCCAATCCCGAAGACGTGACGCAACAGGTCGCGCCACTGCTTGGCCTGCCGGCGGACATCACCCTGACCTCGGTGAAACGCCAGGGCTACGGCGCGCTGTTCCTGACCCCGGAAGTGGTCGCCGCGCAACAGAAAATCGCCGACACGTTCTTCCAGCTCAAGCTGATTCCCAAGCCGTTGAGCATCAAGGATGTGATCTGGACCCCGCCGGCCGCTGTGGCCCAAAGCTCCCAAGCCCAGTAATTCGAATCCACAAGGAGACCACTCCATGAGCCTCAATATCTTCTGGTTCCTGCCGACCCACGGCGACGGCCATTACCTTGGCACCGCCGAAGGCGCCCGCGCGGTTGATCACGGTTACCTGCAACAGGTCGCGCAAGCGGCGGATCGCCTGGGTTTTGGCGGGGTGCTGATTCCGACCGGGCGTTCCTGCGAAGACTCATGGCTGGTGGCGGCCTCGCTGATTCCAGTGACCCAGCGTCTGAAATTCCTCGTTGCCCTGCGCCCCGGGATCATCTCCCCGACGGTCGCCGCGCGGCAGGCAGCCACGCTGGATCGTTTGTCCGGCGGGCGTGCATTGTTCAATCTGGTCACCGGTGGCGACCCGGAAGAACTGGCCGGTGACGGTCTGTTCCTCAACCATGAAGAACGCTATCAGGCCTCGGTGGAATTCACCCGCATCTGGCGCCGCGTGCTGGAAGGCGAAACCGTCGATTACGACGGCGAGCACATTAGCGTGAAGGGCGCCAAGCTGCTCTATCCGCCGATCCAGCAACCGCGTCCGCCGCTGTATTTCGGTGGCTCCTCGGAAGCGGCGCAGGATCTGGCCGCCGAGCAGGTGGAGATGGTGCTGACCTGGGGCGAGCCGCCGGCAGCGGTGGCCGAGAAGATCGCACAAGTGCGCGCCAAAGCCGCCAGGCTCGGCCGCACCGTGCGCTTCGGCATTCGCCTGCATGTGATCGTCCGTGAAACCAACGCCGAAGCCTGGCAGGCGGCGGACCGGCTGATCTCGCATCTGGACGACGACACCATCCAGCGTGCCCAGGCTTCGTTGGCGCGTTTCGATTCGGTCGGCCAGCAACGCATGGCCGCGCTGCACGGCGGTAGCCGCGACAATCTGGAAGTCAGCCCGAACCTGTGGGCCGGCGTCGGGCTGGTGCGCGGCGGTGCCGGCACGGCGCTGGTCGGCGATGGCCCGACCGTGGCGGCGCGGGTCAAGGAATACGCCGATCTGGGCATCGATACCTTCATCTTCTCCGGTTATCCACACCTCGAAGAATCGTATCGGGTGGCCGAGCTGCTGTTCCCGCACCTCGACGTTGAACGCCCGGAACTGCCGAAGAGCGCCGGTTATGTCAGCCCGTTCGGCGAGATGGTCGCTAACGACATCCTGCCCAAAGCCGCATCGCAGAGCTGAGGCGCGGCCATGAACAAATTTATCCACAGCCTCGCGCCTTGGGCGTTGCCGGTGTTGCTGCTGGCGGTGTGGCAGCTGTCGGTGTCGGCGGGCTGGTTGTCGACACGGATTCTGCCGGCACCGGTGGCGGTGATCGAGGCCGGCGTCAGTCTGGTACGCAGCGGCGAGATCTGGACGCACCTGGCGATCAGCGGCTGGCGCGCGGCACTCGGTTTTACCATCGGCGGCAGCATTGGTCTGGTGCTGGGTTTCATCACCGGCCTGTCAAAATGGGGCGAGCGCCTGCTCGACAGCTCGGTACAGATGATCCGCAACGTGCCGCATCTGGCGCTGATTCCGCTGGTGATCCTGTGGTTCGGCATTGACGAATCAGCGAAGATTTTCCTTGTGGCGCTGGGCACCTTGTTTCCGATTTACCTGAACACGTATCACGGCATCCGCAACGTCGACCCGGCGCTGGTGGAGATGGCGCGCAGTTATGGTCTGAGCGGTTTCAGCCTGTTCTGGCAGGTGATTCTGCCGGGTGCGTTGCCGTCGATTCTGGTCGGCGTGCGCTTCGCTTTGGGCTTCATGTGGCTGACGCTGATCGTCGCTGAAACCATCTCGGCCAGCTCCGGCATCGGCTATCTGGCGATGAACGCTCGAGAGTTCTTGCAGACCGACGTGGTGGTGCTGGCGATCCTGCTTTACGCGGTGCTCGGCAAACTCGCCGACCTCGCCGCCCGTGGACTTGAACGTGTGTGGCTGCGCTGGCACCCGGCCTATCAGGTTGCCAAGGGAGGTGCGGCATGACCGCTCAACAACCTCCACGCCTGTTGCGCGGGATTCCGCTGGCGGTGCGCAACCTGCAGAAAACCTTCGGCGCGCGCCAGGTGCTGCGCGACATCGATCTGCACATTCCGGCGGGGCAGTTTGTCGCCGTGGTCGGGCGCAGCGGTTGTGGCAAGAGCACGTTCTTGCGCTTGCTCGCCGGCCTCGATCAACCCACTGGCGGCGAGCTGCTGGCCGGCTCCGCGCCGCTCAGCCAGGCGCGCGACGATACGCGGCTGATGTTTCAGGAAGCGCGACTGCTGCCGTGGAAAAAGATCATCGACAACGTTGGCCTTGGCCTCAAGGGCAACTGGCGCCAGCAAGCGCTGGATGCACTGGAAGCCGTGGGGCTGGCTGATCGCGCCAATGAGTGGCCGGCAGCATTGTCCGGTGGCCAAAAGCAGCGCGTCGCGCTGGCCCGGGCGCTGATTCACCAGCCGCGTCTGCTGCTGCTCGACGAACCGCTCGGCGCACTGGATGCCCTGACCCGCATCGAGATGCAGCAACTGATCGAACGGCTGTGGCAGCAACACGGTTTTACCGTGCTGCTGGTGACCCATGACGTTAGTGAAGCGGTGGCGATCGCTGATCGGGTGATTCTGATCGAGGGCGGCGAAGTCGGCCTCGACCTGCACGTCGAACTGCCGCGCCCCAGGGTGCGTGGCTCGCATCGCCTCGCCGCACTGGAAACCGAAGTGCTCAACCGTGTTCTGTCCCTGCCCGGCGAACCGCCGGCGCCGGAACCCGTTTCACCCCTGCCTACGCAATTGCGCTGGGCGCAATAACACCTTTATCAACGACAGGAATCAATGCCATGACTATCAAAGCCATCAACGTGCGCAACCAGTTCAAAGGCTCGATCAAGGAAATCGTCCTCGGCGACGTGCTGTCGGAAATCGACGTGCAGACCGCTTCGGGCATCGTCACTTCGGTGATCACTACCCGCTCTGTGAAAGAGCTGGAGCTGGTGGTCGGCAGTGAGGTGATCGCCTTTGTGAAATCCACCGAGGTGTCGATCGCCAAGTTGTGAGCCGGTGAACAAAAAACAACCTCGGAGGGTGTGAGCCCTGCGGGGTTTTTTGTGCCTGCCGCGGATTCGGCGGCGCGGCTTTCGCGAGCAGGCTCGCTCCCACAGGGGAACGCATTTCAAATGTGGGAGCGAGCCTGCTCGCGAAAGGGCCGGTGCATGCGCTAGAGATTTCTTTTGGGTAAATATGGCGGAAGGTACAACCCGATATAGGCATCAAACACGCGCATCCCTTCCTCGGCCATGCGCGGGGTGATCTGCCCGTGCTGCTGCACCGATCGCGCATACACGCGATCGCCGAGCTCCATCGCCAGGGCAAACACATCGACATCGTCCGGCAGCCTCGGCAATTCGAAATGCTGGTCGAACAGCTTGTGCATCAGGTCGCCCAGTTCCAGATCGTGCTGGCGGTCGGCCTGGGTCACTTCGGTCAGGCCGTGTTGCGCCAGGATCAATTGCCGTGCGGCGGCGTCTTCGTCGTAGATCTCCAGCATGCGTTGTTCGACCAGTCGCGACAGATCTCGCCAGTCGCGTAACGCGTCATGATCGATCGGCGCTTGCAGGCAGGCGCGGAAGGCTGCGTGGACATCAGCGGTCAGGGCTTCAAGCAGCGCCGGGACGCTGGCGAAGAAGTGATACACGGAGGAGGGCGGAATCTGCGCGCGCTCGGCGACGCTGTAGATCGACAGACTGGCCACGCCCTCGGCCGCCAGCAGCGTGCGCGCGGCATCGAGGATCGAATCGATCCGCGCCTGACTGCGGGCACGGGGTTTGCGGACGGTGGCGGGTCGCGTCATGAAAGTCTCCTGCGGGGCAGCGGGCATTGTACGAGGCGGTTCAGGTGTTGTCTGCCAGTACCCTGTGGCGAAGGGATTTAGCGAAACGTCGCACCGCCCCGTCCGGCTGCGCAGCAGTCGTAAACCCTGAGAGCCGGGTATCCTGACACACCGAGTGGGATGGATTTGGGGCTGCTTCGCAACCGAACGGGGCGGTGCGACGTTTCGCTAAATCCCCTCGCCACAGGTTTTATGTTCGGCCATAAAAAAACGCCGCTGGCTGAATCAGCCAACGGCGTTTTTTGAAGCTGCAAACCGTTTAAACGGTATGCAGATACCAGTTGTACTCAAGGTCGGAGATGGAGTGTTCGAACTCCTCCAGCTCGCTTTCCTTGCAGGCGACGAAGATATCGATGTACTTCGGATCGATGTACTTGGCCATCACCTCGCTGTCGTCCAGCTCGCGCAGGGCATCGCGCAAGTTGTTCGGCAGGCTCTGTTCGTTCTGCTCGTAGCTGTTGCCTTCGACAGGCGCGCCCGGTTCGATCTGGTTGACCAGGCCGTGGTGCACGCCGGCCAGTACCGAAGCCATCAGCAGGTACGGGTTGGCGTCAGCACCGGCCACACGGTGCTCGATACGTACCGCATCGGCAGAACCGGTTGGTACGCGAATCGCCACGGTGCGGTTGTCCAGGCCCCAGCACGGCGAGTTCGGTACGTAGAACTGCGCGCCGAAGCGACGGTAGGAGTTGACGTTCGGGCAGAGGAAAGCCATCTGCGCCGGCAGGGTCTCGAGCACACCGCCGATCGCGTGACGCAGCGCGGCGTTCTGCTCGGGATCCTCGCTGGCAAAAATGTTTTTGCCGGCTTTGTCCAGAATCGAAATGTGTACGTGCAGACCATTGCCCGCCTGGCCCGGATACGGCTTGGCCATGAAGGTGGTGTCCATTTCATGGTCGTAGGCGATGTTCTTGATCAGACGCTTGAGCAGGACGGCGTAGTCGCAGGCCTTGATCGGGTCGGCGACGTGGTGCAGGTTCACTTCGAACTGCGCCGGGGCACTTTCCTTGACGATCGCGTCGGCCGGGATGCCTTGCTCTTTGGCACCTTCCAGAATGTCCTGGAGGCAATCGACGTATTCGTCGAGGTCGTCGATCAGGTAGACCTGCGTCGAGTGCGGGCGTTTGCCGGAGATCGGCGAGCGTGGCGGCTGCGGACGGCCGTTCACGTTTTCCTGGTCGATCAGGTAGAACTCGAGTTCGAAGGCGGCGCAGATGGTCAGGCCGAGCTCGTCGAACTTGGTCACCACCTGGCGCAGCACTTCACGGGGGTCGGCGAAGAACGGATCGCCTTCGAGTTCGTGCATGGTCATCAACAGCTGCGCGGTCGGGCGCTTCTGCCATGGCTCGTTGCACAGGGTATCGGGGATCGGATAGCAGATGCGATCGGCGTCGCCGATGTCCAGGCCCAGACCGGTGCTTTCCACCGTGGAGCCGTTGATATCCAGAGCAAATAGAGAGGCCGGCAGGTTGATGCCTTTCTCGTAAACCTTGTGGAGGCTGGTGCGTTCGATGCGCTTGCCGCGCACCACACCATTCATATCCGCAATCAGAAGGTCAACGTACAGAACCTCAGGATGTTCCTTAAGGAACGCGTTCGCTTCGTTAAGCTGAACGGCACGCGGGGGTACCGACATGATGCAACACCTTTGTTGTTAAAAATATCAATCATTGATCTTTTCTGGTTTCAGTCAACCCGAACGGCCTGCCGAAGTCAAGCGAGGCCTTTTTTGCCCCGAAAAAGCGCTTTGAGGGCATTTATGGGGCACTTTGGGGCAATTTTTCCAACCTTGAACGTTGCTCAGCTGCGGGCTTGAGCAGGCCGTGTTGTATTTTTTACGGGGGTGTTGTGTAAAAAAATGAACAAGGCTAAGCTCCGGTCAAACCCATAACAGCAATAATACCGGGGTGCTTCATGTCTCGCCTGCCGTTAATCGGCATCACCGACTGCTCGCAACAGTCCGGTCTGGATGCTCATCACATCAGTGGCGATCAATCCGTCCGTAGCGCAGCCAGCAAGGCGCGCAGCCTGTCGACGACACGCTCGTCAACATCCGGCAAAACGGCAGCGTCCGATATTCTGGACGTCGGGCACAGCATCCGCTTTATGGCGTCTCCTTTCACTATAGAACTCTTTCCCTCTCAAAGCCCGTGCCGCACTCAGCGTCATGCTTGTGATTCTGCACGTTTGCAAAGTGCACGGGAAATGCAACGCCAGCGTCAAGGGCAGGTAAGCTCCTCTTTCATTGTCTATGCGCGGTGCCAGGCGTAAGCCGGCACTGCGCGAGCAAGCCCCCTTTAACGCGACGCCGCAAGCGTCAAAATTGCCTGACATCGCGTCAGGAGACTCAGCCCAGAGGCATTTATGAGTAACAACCTCGACCAGCTCACCGATTGGTTGAAAGACCGCAAGATCACAGAAGTCGAATGCATGATCGGCGACTTGACCGGCATTACCCGGGGCAAGATTTCGCCGACCAACAAGTTCATCGCCGAGAAAGGCATGCGTCTGCCGGAGAGCGTGCTGCTGCAGACCGTGACCGGCGACTACGTCGAAGACGACATCTATTACGAACTGCTCGACCCGGCCGACATCGACATGATCTGCCGCCCCGACCAGAACGCCGTGTACCTGGTGCCGTGGGCCATCGAGCCGACCGCGCAGGTGATCCACGACACCTACGACAAGCAAGGCAACCCGATCGAGCTGTCGCCACGCAACGTCCTCAAGAAAGTCTTGAAGCTGTATGCCGACAAGGGCTGGCAGCCGATCGTGGCGCCGGAAATGGAGTTCTACCTGACCAAGCGCAGCGACGACCCCGACTATCCGTTGCAGCCGCCGATCGGCCGCTCGGGCCGTCCGGAAATCGGCCGGCAGTCGTTCTCCATTGAAGCGGCGAACGAATTCGACCCGCTGTTCGAAGATGTCTACGACTGGTGCGAATTGCAGGAGTTGGACCTCGACACGCTGATCCACGAAGACGGCACAGCGCAGATGGAAATCAACTTCCGTCACGGTGACGCCCTGTCGCTGGCCGATCAGATTCTGGTGTTCAAGCGCACCATGCGCGAAGCCGCGCTCAAGCACGACGTGGCGGCGACGTTCATGGCCAAGCCGATGACCGGCGAGCCTGGCAGCGCCATGCACCTGCACCAGAGCATCATCGACATTCAGACCGGCAAGAACGTCTTCTCCAACGAAGACGGGACCATGAGCCAGTTGTTCCTGCACCACATCGGTGGGTTGCAGAAGCTGATCCCCGAGCTGTTGCCGCTGTTCGCGCCGAACGTCAACTCGTTCCGCCGCTTCCTCCCGGACACATCGGCACCGGTGAACGTCGAGTGGGGCGAAGAGAACCGTACCGTCGGCCTGCGCGTACCGGATGCCGGCCCGCAGAACCGCCGCGTGGAAAACCGTCTGCCGGGCGCCGACGCCAACCCGTACCTGGCGATCGCCGCGAGCCTGCTCTGCGGTTACATCGGCATGGTCGAGGGCCTGAACCCGAGCGCGCCAGTGGTCGGCCGTGGTTACGAGCGCCGCAACCTGCGCCTGCCGCTGACCATCGAAGACGCGCTGGAGCGTATGGAAAACAGCGCGACCATCGAGAAGTACCTCGGCAAAACCTTCATCACCGGCTACGTCGCGGTCAAGCGGGCCGAGCATGAAAACTTCAAGCGCGTGATCAGTTCCTGGGAGCGTGAGTACCTGCTCTTCGCCGTCTGATGCGCCGGGCGCGGCGGCCAGCCGTCGCGCCTTCACCGATAACAAGGAGAATTGGCATGACCAGCAACAACCCGCAAACCCGTGAGTGGCAAGCGCTGAGCAGCGATCACCACCTGGCCCCGTTCAGCGACTTCAAGCAACTGAAAGAAAAGGGCCCGCGGATCATCACCAACGCCAAGGGCGTTTATCTGTGGGACAGCGAAGGCAACAAGATCCTCGACGGCATGGCCGGCCTCTGGTGCGTGGCGATCGGTTACGGTCGCGATGAGCTGGCCGATGCCGCCGCGAAACAGATGCGCGAACTGCCTTACTACAACCTGTTCTTCCAGACCGCACACCCGCCGGCGCTGGAACTGGCCAAGGCGATTGCCGACGTGGCGCCGGAAGGCATGAACCACGTGTTCTTCACCGGTTCCGGCTCCGAAGGCAACGACACCATGCTGCGCATGGTCCGTCATTACTGGGCGATCAAAGGCCAGCCGAACAAGAAAGTCATCATCAGCCGCAAGAACGGTTATCACGGTTCTACCGTGGCCGGCGCGAGCCTCGGCGGCATGACCTATATGCACGAGCAGGGCGACCTGCCGATTCCGGGCATCGTCCACATCGCGCAGCCGTACTGGTTCGCCGAAGGCGGTGACATGTCGCCGGAAGAGTTCGGCATCTGGGCGGCGAATCAGCTCGAAGAAAAGATTCTCGAAGTCGGCGTCGACAACGTCGGTGCCTTTATTGCCGAGCCGATCCAGGGTGCCGGCGGCGTGATCATCCCGCCCGATACCTACTGGCCGCGCATCAAGGAAATCCTCGCCAAGTACGACATCCTCTTTGTTGCCGACGAAGTGATCTGCGGCTTCGGCCGTACCGGTGAGTGGTTCGGTAGCGATTTCTACGACCTCAAGCCGCACATGATGACCATCGCCAAAGGTCTGACCTCCGGCTACATCCCGATGGGCGGGTTGATCGTGCGTGATTCGGTGGTGGCCGTGCTCAATGAAGGCGGCGATTTCAACCACGGCTTCACTTACTCCGGCCACCCGGTGGCAGCCGCGGTGGGCCTGGAAAACATCCGCATCCTGCGCGACGAAAAAATTATCGAGAACGCCCACAACGAAACGGCACCGTATTTGCAGAAACGTCTGCGCGAGCTGAACGATCACCCGTTGGTGGGTGAAGTTCGCGGCGTCGGTCTGCTGGGGGCGATCGAGCTGGTGCAGGACAAGGCCACGCGCAAGCGTTACGAAGGCAAGGGCGTGGGCATGATCTGCCGGCAGTTCTGCTTCGACAACGGCCTGATCATGCGCGCGGTGGGCGACACCATGATCATCGCGCCGCCGCTGGTGATCAGCAAAGCCGAGATCGATGAGCTGGTTACAAAAGCACGCAAGTGTCTGGACCTGACCCTCGGTGCGCTACAGGCCTAGGTGCTAGGCTTTGGGCGGGGGAGCTGCGGCGCACTCGCTCAAAGCTGTCAGAAAGGCTGGTCTTTTGTTGAAAGACCGCCTCGGATCTTGCCAGACTAGCCGCGGTTCCAGTTGTCCGGGTTCGGCCGCTGAACAAAGTGGTTCAAAAAAGAAAAATTTGGAGCATGACGCATGAAGGCATTAGGTAAAAAGCTAGCTGGCAAGACTCTGCTCGCGCTGTCCATGGCGGGCATGATGGCGGGTGCGGTGCACGCGGACGACAAAGTACTGCACGTCTACAACTGGTCCGACTACATCGCGCCGGACACCGTGGCCAACTTCGAAAAAGCCACCGGGATCAAAGTCGTCTACGACGTCTTCGACAGTAACGAAACCCTGGAAGCCAAGCTGCTGGCCGGCAAGTCCGGTTACGATATCGTGGTGCCTTCCAACAATTTCCTCGCCAAGCAGATCAAGGCCGGGGTTTACCAGGAGCTGGACAAGTCCAAGCTGCCGAACTGGAAAAACCTCGACGAAGACCTGCTCAAGGCCGTTGGCGATGCCAGCGACCAGGGCAACAAGCACGCCTTCCCGTACATGTGGGGCTCGATCGGCATCGGCTACAACCCGGCCAAGGTCAAGGCTGCGCTGGGTATCGACAAGATCGATTCGTGGGACGTGGTGTTCAAGCCGGAAAACATCGAGAAACTCAAAAGCTGCGGCGTGAGCTTCCTCGATGCGCCGACCGAAATGATTCCGGCGGCATTGCACTATCTGGGCAAGCCGACCAACAGCAAGGACAAGGCTGACCTGAAAGCCGCCGAAGACCTGTTCCTGAAGATCCGTCCTTCGGTCGCCTACTTCCACTCTTCCAAGTACATCTCCGACCTGGCCAACGGCAACATCTGCGTCGCCGTCGGTTACTCGGGTGACCTGGAGCAATCCAAGACCCGCGCTCAGGAAGCCGGTGACAAGGTCAAGCTGGCCTACACCATTCCGAAAGAAGGCGCCGGTACTTTCTACGACATGGTCGCCATTCCCAAGGATGCCGAAAACGTCGAAGCCGCCTACAAGTTCATGAACTACCTGATGGAGCCGCAAGTGATGGCCGGCATCACCAACGCCGTGCGTTTCCCGAACGGCAACAAGGCGGCGACGCCTATGGTGGACAAGGACATCACCAGCGACCCGAGCATCTATCCTTCGGCTGAAGTGAAGAAACAGCTCTATGCGATCAGCGATCTGGACGCCGCCACACTGCGTCTGATCACCCGCAGCTGGACCAAGATCAAATCGGGCAAATAAGCCGGTTTGTCGCCACAACCGCTGGCCGTCGTCGTCGCGACGGCGGCCAGCGGATAATTAAATGACAGAAAGTTTTGCTGGATCGGTTTTTCGAGGGTAAGTTGCGCGCCGGTTTTGTTGTCGGGCAGCCATGGCTGTCATGCAGCGCGGGGCAACTTGGGCCCAATCCATTTAGAGGACCTCCACTTGCCTGTATTTTCTTCTTTGCGCAAAGCCCTGCTGGCCGCTGCCGGCCTGACAATCGCTGTCGGAGCCCAGGCCGCCGGTACGGTGCATATTTATAACTGGTCCGATTACATCGGCGAATCGACCCTGGCCGACTTCGAGAAAGAGACCGGGATCAAACCGGTCTACGACGTTTTCGACTCCAACGAAACCCTGGAAGGCAAGCTGCTCGCCGGGCGTACCGGTTACGACGTGGTCGTGCCGTCGAACCACTTCCTCGGCAAGCAGATCAAGGCGGGCGCGTTCCAGAAGCTCGACAAGGCGCAACTGCCGAATTATTCCAACCTCGACCCGGTGCTGCTCAAGCGCCTGGAGCAGAACGATCCCGGCAACCTCTACGCCGTGCCGTATCTGTGGGGCACCAACGGCATTGGCTACAACGTCGACAAAGTCAAAGCCGTGCTCGGTATCGACAAGATCGATTCCTGGGCCGTGCTGTTCGAGCCGGAAAACATCAAGAAGCTGCACAGCTGCGGTGTCGCGTTCCTCGATTCGGCTGATGAAATGATGCCGACCATGCTCAATTACCTGGGCCTGAACGCCAACAGCACCAACACCAAGGACTACGAAAAGGCCACCGCCAAGCTGCTCGCGGTGCGTCCCTACGTGACCTATTTCCATTCCTCGAAGTACATCGGCGATCTGGCCAACGGCGACATCTGCGTGGCCATCGGTTTCTCCGGCGACATCTTCCAAGCGAAGAACCGTGCCGAGGAAGCCAAGAAGGGCGTCAACATCGCCTATTCGATTCCGAAAGAGGGCGGTGCGCTGTGGTTCGACATGCTGGCGATCCCCAAGGATTCGTCCAACGTCAAAGAGGCCCACGCCTTCATCAATTATTTGCTGAAACCTGAGGTGATCGCCCAGGTCAGTGATTACGTCGGTTACGCCAACCCCAATCCGGGTTCGGACAAGCTGATGGAACAATCCATTCGCACCGATGAAGCGGTTTACCCACCGCAAGCAGTCCTCGACAAGACCTACGTGTCGACCGAGTTGCCAGCCAATATTCAGCGTTTGATGACCCGCAGCTGGACCAAGGTCAAGTCGGGCAAATAACGCACAAACTATCCAGGGTTCGTCTTGCGGGGCGAACTGCTGCTTCTGTTGGGAGTTTCGTAAATGGCAGTTGCCTCCGGCGCCTACAAGAAAGCCCTCGAGGGCGACCAGACACCAAAACAGGTGCTGGTCAAAATCGACCGGGTCACGAAGAAGTTCGACGAGACGATTGCCGTGGACGACGTGTCCCTGGAAATCAAGAAGGGCGAAATTTTTGCTCTGCTCGGCGGTTCGGGATCGGGCAAATCCACCTTGCTACGGATGCTTGCAGGCTTCGAACGGCCCACGGAAGGGCGGATTTTCCTCGACGGCGTCGACATCACCGACATGCCGCCGTACGACCGTCCGATCAACATGATGTTTCAGTCCTACGCACTGTTCCCGCACATGACCGTGGCGCAGAACATTGCCTTCGGCCTGCAGCAGGACAAGATTCCCAAGGCTGAAATCGACGCCCGCGTGGCCGAGATGCTCAAGCTGGTGCAGATGAGCCAGTACGCCAAGCGCAAGCCGCATCAACTGTCCGGCGGTCAGCGCCAGCGTGTGGCCCTGGCCCGTTCGCTGGCCAAGCGCCCGAAGCTGTTGCTGCTCGACGAACCGATGGGCGCACTGGACAAGAAACTGCGTTCGCAGATGCAACTGGAACTGGTGGAAATCATCGAGCGCGTCGGTGTGACCTGCGTGATGGTGACCCACGACCAGGAAGAGGCCATGACCATGGCCGAGCGCATCGCGATCATGCACCTCGGTTGGATCGCGCAAATCGGCAGTCCGATCGACATCTACGAAACCCCGACCAGCCGTCTGGTCTGCGAATTCATCGGCAACGTCAACATCTTCGAAGGCGAAGTGATCGACGACGCCGAAGGCCACGCGACCATCACCTGCAAGGACCTCGACCGGCAGATCTACGTCGGCCACGGCATCAGCACCTCGGTGCAGGACAAGTCGGTCACCTACGCGATTCGTCCGGAGAAGCTGCTGGTCACCGCCGACATGCCGACCTGCGAGTACAACTGGTCGAGCGGCAAGGTCCACGACATCGCTTATCTGGGCGGACACTCGGTGTTCTACGTCGAATTGCCGAGCGGCAAACTGGTGCAGTCGTTCGTCGCCAACGCCGAACGTCGCGGCGCGCGTCCGACCTGGGGCGATCAGGTCTACGTGTGGTGGGAAGACGATAGCGGCGTGGTGCTTCGCTCATGAACATGCGCAAATTCAAACGCCGTATAAACCGAATCATCCCCAATGGCCGGCAGATGGTCATCGGGGTGCCGTTCATCTGGCTGTTCCTGTTCTTCATGCTGCCGTTCTTCATCGTCCTGAAGATCAGCTTCGCCGAAGCCGACGTGGCGATCCCGCCTTACACCGAGATCTACACCTACGCCGAGCAGAGGCTGCAAGTGCTGCTGAACCTGGGCAACTACGCGTTACTTGGTGACGACGAGCTGTACATCGCGGCCTATCTTGGCTCGCTGAAAATGGCTTTTATCAGCACCGTGCTCTGCCTGCTGATCGGTTACCCGATGGCCTACGCCATCGCCAGCGCGCGCAAAGAGCTGCAAACGGTGCTGGTGCTGCTGATCATGATGCCGACCTGGACGGCGATCCTGATCCGCGTCTACGCGTGGATGGGCATCCTCAGCAACAACGGCCTGCTCAACGGCTTCCTGATGAGCATGGGCCTGATCGACGAGCCGCTGCAGATTCTCAACACCAACCTCGCCGTGTACATCGGCGTGGTCTATTCGTACCTGCCGTTCATGATCCTGCCGCTGTATGCCAACCTGGTCAAACATGACCAGAGCCTGCTGGAAGCCGCGTCGGACCTGGGTTCGAGCACCTTCAACAGCTTCTGGAAAATCACCATTCCGCTGTCCAAGAACGGCATCATTGCCGGCTGCATGCTGGTGTTCATTCCGGTGGTCGGCGAGTTCGTGATTCCGGAGCTGCTTGGCGGTCCGGAAACCCTGATGATCGGTAAGGTGCTCTGGCAAGAATTCTTCAACAACCGTGACTGGCCGGTGGCGTCCGCGCTGGCGGTGGTGATGCTGGCGATCCTGATTGTGCCGATCATTCTGTTCAACCGCAGTCAGGCCAAGGAAATGGAGGGTAAAGAATGAAGCGCTTCCGTTTCTCCAGCCTGATGCTGGTACTGGGGCTGATTTTTATCTATCTGCCGATGCTGATCCTGGTGATCTACTCGTTCAACGCCTCGAAACTGGTGACGGTGTGGGGCGGCTGGTCGATCAAGTGGTACGTCGGCCTGCTCGACAACTCGCAACTGATGGGCTCGGTGCTGCGCTCGCTGGAAATCGCCTGCTACACCGCGGTTGCTGCGGTGGCACTGGGTACCCTGGCCGCGTTCGTGCTGACGCGCATCACCCACTTCAAGGGCCGCACGCTGTTTGGCGGCCTGGTGACTGCGCCACTGGTGATGCCGGAAGTGATCACCGGTCTGTCGCTGTTGCTGCTGTTCGTGGCCATGGCGCAGATGATCGGCTGGCCGCAGGAGCGCGGCATCGTCACCATCTGGATCGCCCACACCACGTTCTGCGCGGCGTATGTGGCGGTGGTGGTGTCGGCGCGCTTGCGTGAGCTGGACCTGTCGATCGAAGAGGCGGCGATGGACCTGGGCGCGCGGCCGTGGAAGGTGTTCTTCCTGATCACCATCCCGATGATCGCGCCGTCGCTGGCGGCGGGCGGGATGATGTCGTTCGCGCTGTCGCTGGATGACCTGGTGCTGGCGAGCTTCGTGTCCGGCCCGGGTTCGACGACGCTGCCGATGGAAGTGTTCTCGGCCGTGCGCCTGGGTGTGAAACCGGAAATCAACGCCGTGGCCAGCCTGATTCTGCTGGCGGTGTCGCTGGTGACCTTCCTCGTCTGGTTCTTCAGCCGCCGCGCCGAAGAAGCCCGCAAGAAAGCCATCCAGCAAGCCATCGAAGAAAGCGCGGCTGATTCGTGGAAGCAACCGGACGCACGTCGCGCGCCTGCGCCACAGACTGTGTGAGCCGGCGGGTTGGTTTCATTCCCGAGGCCAACCCAAATCAAAATGTGGGAGCGGGCTTTTGTGGTGAGGGGATTTATCCCCGATGGACTGCGCAGCAGGCCTTTTTTTTTGAGGGTCGCTTCGCAACCCAGCGGGGATAAATCCCCTCGCCACAGGGCCCAGTTCCAAATCTGGTTTTAAGCAATCCAGGGAGACTGGCGGATGACCTCGACGAAATTCATCGGTTTGAACCCCGGCTCCTGATCCACCAGCACATCAGTCTTCACATTGCCAAACGTCGTCTGCGGGCGATGGCGCAAGCCATCGGCGAACGCGCAGATGATGCATTCCTTGAAACCCTCCCCACGCGGATGCGCATGCACCACGGCTTCGCGCTGCACGCTGCTGAACGCCGCGTAATCGATGCCCAGCACATCCATCTCCACCCCGGCGGTCACCAGTGCTACGGTCGGGCGCAGATGCCTGGGCACGCCCGGCGTGGTGTGCAACGCGATCGACAGCCAGACTTGCTCGATGTCGTCGTCGCTCAGCCCGTACGGCTTGAGAAAGGCTGCGGCGGCATTTGCGCCGTCCACTTCGAAGCGCTCGTCATCGCTGCGATGGCCTGCGACCAGACCAAGGTCGTGGAACATTGCGCCGACGTACAGCAGCTCCGGGTTATAGGCCAATTGCTGGCGCTCGCCGCTCAAGGCGCCGAACAGAAACACCCGGCGCGAGTGGTGATAAAGCAGGTCGGATTCGATGTCGCGAATGTACTCGGTGGTGGCCCGGGCGAGGGCGCTGTCAGGGATCTTGATGCCGGCGATGGTGCTGGTCATAACGGTTTCCTCGTCGAAAACGCCGTCGTGGCGCTGCTGGGAAAAGTCTGTTCCCCGCGCGCCAAGCGAACAATCGAGTCATGGCTGCGATCCTTGCCAATCCGCCTGCAAATCGTGCCAAGCTCACTTGTCGGGTGTGGGACCGGCAAGGGTGGCTCGATCAACAAGCCCGGCACGGCCCATGTGGGAGCGAGCCTGCTCGCGAAGGCAGTGTGTCATTCGACAGCTATGTTGCGGGTGATGGCCTCTTCGCGAGCAGGCTCGCTCCCACAGGTTTGTGTGTTTGTCACAGGTATTGAGGACGTTTGAGCCATGAACAAATCCGTCGCCATTGTGGTGTTCCCCGGCGTGCAGTCACTGGACGTCAGCGGCCCCATGGACGTGTTCGCCGAAGCCAACCGCTTTCTTGCGCCGCAAGATCACTATCGCTTGCAAGTGATCGGCGTCGAGCACGGGCCGATGGCCTGTTCCAACGGAATGAGCCTGAACGCTCACTGCCACTTCAGCGAAGCAACGGATAGCCCCGACCTGTTGCTGGTCGCCGGCGGCCCGCAATTGCCATTCATGGATTTCGGCCCGACGTTCGACGCCTGGCTGCGCGATGCCTGTGGCCGCGCCCGGCGTTTCGGCTCGATCTGCAATGGCGCGTTCATGCTCGCCCGCGCCGGTTTGCTCGAGGGGCGCACTGTCACCACGCACTGGAACGATGCCGGGGCGTTGGCGCATTTGTGCCCGACCACGCGGGTCGAGGCGGATCGCCTGTATGTCGAGGACGGCACGCTCTACACCTCGGCCGGAGTTACGGCGGGCATCGATCTGTCGCTGTACCTGCTGGCGCGCGACCACGGTGCCGAGGTGGCGCTGAGTGTGGCGAAACGGCTGGTGGTGTTCACCCAGCGCTCGGGCGGGCAATCACAGTTCAGCCCGTTCCTCACGCCGCATGCCGAGCCGACGTCAGCGGTGGCGTTGGTGCAGTTGTATGTGCAGGCCAATCTCACTGGCGATCTGACGATCGCCGATCTGGCCAATGCGGCGAACATGAGTGCGCGCAATTTCTCCCGGGTGTTTGCGCGGGAAGCGAAAGTGACCCCGGCGGAGTTTGTCGAACGGGCGCGGGTGGATGCGGCGCGGGTCATGCTGGAAAGCACCACGGCGCCGCTGAAGACCGTGGCCTATCAGTGCGGGTTTCGTGATGCGCAGCATATGCGCAGTGTGTTCAACCGCAGATTAGGCGTGACGCCGCAGCAGTTTCGGCTGAATTTTGCGCTGAATGTTTGATCCGGGCTTGAGCTCGAAAGCCCTCACCCCAGCCCTCTCCCAGAGGGAGAGGGAGCCGACTGCAGTGTCTGGCGTGTTACATCGACCTGAAAGACCTTATCGATTATGGATTCGGCGCCAATCTTTCACGTCGGCGTTTCTCATGAATATCCCCCAATCGGTCCCCTCTCCCTCTGGGAGAGGGCTAGGGTGAGGGGCTCTTCAGGGCTTGCGCGCAGGCAACAGCTTCAACGTACTGCGCGTATTCGCCAGCACCTCTTCCTCACTGAAATGCGCCTGCACATAAATCCCCTCCACATACGCCTCGGCCTGGTCGTCATAGTGAGTGTCCAAAGGCACGCCACTCTGGCCGACCGGGTTGATCGTCAGGCCATGCACCGGATCGGCGAAATCCACCAGACGTCGCGTCGACGGTCCATAGGTCACCGGCCATGGCGCCGGGCCGATCTTCGCCGAGAGGTTGTTCGGCACTTCGTGGCTGCCCGGCGCTGCGAACGGGCCGACGTTGAACAGGCGATCCAGCGGCTTCTGCTGCCCCAGCGGATGGCCGTGGGTGAGGGTGTGCGCCGCGCCCCACTGCCAACTGGCCACGTTATCGCCGAGGGTCAGTTTCAGATGCGCCATGCTTGCCGCCCACGCCGTGCGCACGACATCGGCGCGGGTTTCTTTGGCTGGCGTGCTGCGATTGTCCCACCACGGTGAATCCGCCTTGGCCGCCAGGCGTGGCAGCGCCGAATCGATCACCCGCGTCGACAGCAGTGTTTCGAAGAAGTCATTGCCCAACTCATCGCGCATCGCCGCATCGGCAAGGTCGTAGAGGAACTGGTTGAACACCGTCGCGCTGATCGAATTCAGCGGATAGTCGCCAGGCCACTGCGCCAGTTGCTCGACCAGTTTCAGTTGCGCCGGATCACTGACCACCTCACGCAACACCGGCAACAGCGGCGCCAACAGGCGCGGGCCGTAACCGGTCGCCGTGCCCAGTTGTAGTTGCTGGTTGGCCTCGTTGCTCCACTTCACCCGGTTGTTGCTGAGCTGACGGTCAAGCTGCTGACCGCGATCGGCGAGGTTGTAATAACCGGGAATCTCCATGCCGGTCGGCGACACGGGCTGGAAGTTGGCCGAGACGATATAGCCGCGCGCCGGGTTCTCTTCCTGCGGGTTGGCGCTGAACGGATAGTAGCCGTCCTTGTCCGCCTCGGGCGTGCTGCCGTCGAGGATGAAGCCCGGTTGCACCCCGGCCGGACGTTTGGGCAGCAGGGCCGAGGCCCACCAGGCGATATCGCCTTTGGCGTTGGCGTACACCAGATTCAGACCCGGCGCCTGCACCTTGGCCGCTGCCGCGCGGGCCTTGGCCAAGGTGTCGGCGCGGTTGAGCTGGTAGAAGCCGTCGAGGATTGGGTTGGGTGTTTCGAGGAAGGCCCACCACATCGCAACCGGGGTCTTGCCGGCAGCACTGCCGAGGGCGTCGTTGACGATTGGCCCATGCGGGGACTGGCGCAAGGTGAGAGTCACCGGCGCCTGACCCTTTACATTGATCTGTTGTTCGCTGACGAGCATCTCGGTCCACTGGCCGCGATACCAGACCTGATTGGGGTTGTCCGGGTTGACCTTCTCGGCGATGAGATCGAGATCGTCGTTCTGGAACATGGTCAGGCTCCAGCCGAAATCGAGGTTGTGCCCCAGAAACGCGAACGGCACCAGTGCCTGATGATGGCCGTACAATTCGAAACCCGGCGCCGACAGCTGCGCCTCGTACCACACCGACGGCACCGAAAAGCGGATATGCGGATCGCCGGCCAGCAACGGCTTGCCACTCCGGCTGCGGCTGCCGGCAATCACCCAGGCGTTGCTGCCTTCGAACTGCGGCAGGCCGTTGTCGAGCAGCGCCTGTTCGCTGAGGCGGGCGAGGGCGGTGAGGTCCTGCCAGTCGCCGGCGGCGAGGGCCGGCGCGTGCCTGGCGTGATCGGTGGCCAGAACGCCTTTGGCCTGCCAGTCCAGATCGAAGACATTGAGGTAATCGGCGCCGAGCTGATCGCGTACGTAGGTCAGCAGCGGCTCGGTGCGAAACGCGGCGGCAAAGCTGTAGGCCATGTAACCGGCGACGCTGATGCTGTCTTCGGCAGTGAACGGCCGCTTGGGGATGCCCAGCACGTCGAACTCGATCGGCGCGGCGTGGCTGCTCTGATATTGGTTGATGCCGTCCAGATAGGCTTGCAGGCCCTTCCACGCCGGCGACTGCTTGTCGAGGCTGGCGACGTAACTGGCCGCACGCTCGCGGATGCGCAGGCTGCGAAACAGTTTGTCGGTGTCGAGCAGTTTCGGCCCGAGCACTTCGGCCAGCTCGCCCCGGGCGAGGCGGCGCATGGCTTCCATCTGGAACAGACGATCCTGCGCGTGCACATAACCGAGGGCGCGATAGAGGTCGGTTTCGTTCTCGGCGCGGATATGCGGCACACCGCGCTCGTCATAGCGCACGGTCACCGAGCCTTGCAGGTTGCGCAGCTCGACCTGGCCCTGGCGCGTCGGCTGCTTGCTGTAGATATACCCGCCAGCGGCGCCGAGCAGGACGACGATGAGCAAGGCAACGACGATCAACGCACGCTTCATGGTGACTCCTTGTGCAGGCGGGAAGGCCGCCCGTCGGGCTGCAAACATTTAGCACAGAGCATCTGTGCGGTGCAGCGCTGTCCTTGAAAAGTCCGGAATGCCTTACTTCGCGTCCGCCGGCCACCGGCAATAACACCCCACCGCCAGCGTATGCGTGGCATTGACCGGGCGATCTTCCGTCAGGGCATGCAGGATCGGTTCGATAAAGCTGTTGCTCGAGTTGCAGGTCAAGCCTTCGCTGTACGGGCCGAAGTAGGCCAATTTGCCGTTGCGATCCCAGATCGCCACAGCGGGGCTGGCGGGGATCTGTTCCGCGCCGGGCAGGACGATGATGGTTTTCAGGCTGGCGAGGGTGGCGGGTAACTGGCCGTGGCTGCCGGGCTTTTGCACGGCGAAGAACTCCACGCCGCGAGGGCCGAACTGTTCGACCATCTCGCTCAGGTGCTGTTGATTCCCGACGTTGCATGGGCAGGCCGGGTCCCAGAAGTGCACCAGGCGGATATTGCCCGGCCCGGCGAGGTTGTCCGGCAGGCGCAGCGGATCGCCGGAAAACACGGCGGTGTGTTCGCTGAACGCGCGAAGGTAGCGGCCCTGAAACCAGTCATATGCCGCCCACAGCACCCCGGCGCAGATCAGCGCGAGCAGGCTGGCGAACAGTGCGGTGCGGTAGGGCGAACGCATGGTTTTCGATCCTCGAAAGGCCGGCTAGCTTGCCATGTCTGCCTCTACAGATGAATATCGCAGGCCGATAAAGTCCGTTTACCGCTTTGGAATGTCCGCATGCCTGATACTTTCGACCCCGATCATTTACGCGCGAGCCTCAAGCCATTGGCCGAGTGGCAGCCGTTATCGGATGAGGCGAAGGCTTATCAGCGCTTCTACAAGACCGACTTTGCCGAGCGCGATGTCTGGCGCGGCATGGGCCGTTTCGAGGTCGATGGCTACGAGCTGGTCAGCCATTGCTGGTGGCCGGAGAAGGTCAAGGCGACGTTGTTTCTGCTGCACGGTTACTACGATCACATCGGCCTGTACCGGCATCTGATCGAGTGGGCGCTGGATCAGGATTTCGCCGTGATTGCCTGCGACTTGCCGGGCCATGGTCTGTCGAGCGGGCCACGGGCAAGCATTCGTGATTTCTCTGAATACCAGGACGTGTTGCAGGCGCTGTTTGCTGAAGCGAACTCGATCGCGCTGCCGCAGCCTTGGCATTTGTGCGGGCAAAGCACCGGTGGCGCGATTGTCGTCGATCACCTGCTCAACCATGGCGAGAACAGCCCGGCGCAGGGGCAGGTGATTCTGCTGGCGCCATTGGTAAGGCCGAGGGCGTGGGCCTGGTCGCAGTTGAGTTATTACCTGCTGCGGCCGTTTGTACGCGGGGTCGCGCGACGCTTCAGCGAGAACTCCAACGATCCGGATTTCCTGCCGTTTCTGCAGGCCGATCCGTTACAGCCAAGGCGCCTGCCGACCAAATGGGTGGGCGCGCTGTCGCGCTGGATCATCCGCGTCGAGCACGCGAAAAAAAGTCCGCGACGGCCGCTGATCATTCAGGGGCAGGCGGACATGACTGTCGACTGGCAGCACAATTTGCAGGTGTTGAAATGGAAGTTCGACCGGCCGCAGATTCTGCTTCTGGCCGAGGCACGGCATCACCTGGCCAATGAAACGGCGGAGATGCGTGAGGAGTATTTCGAATTCTTGAGCAAGCGGATCAGGGGCAGGAATCTGTAGTGCCTGGGAGGGCCTCTTCGCGAGCAGGCTCGCTCCCACAGGGGAATGCGTTACAACTGTGGGAGCGAGCCTGCTCGCGAATGCGATCTTTCAGGTAACGAACATCACTGGCCGACCGCCAACCCCGCCCGAATCGCCGCCAGTGCCGCCTGGTAGTAAGCCTTGCCCTCGGTCGACTCGGCAAACGTCGCAAATTCTTCGAGCTCCTCATCCGACAAGTCGCGATACACGTAAAGCAACGTGTTGTTCAGATCGGCGCCGATCTGATCCATCAGCCGCTGGCGCTGACCGTTCAACATGCCCTGCGCCTGTCCACCGCCGAGCAGTCCCGGGATCATCGAACTCAAGCTGTCCGCCGCTACGCCGGCAATCGCCAGGCTGACCTCGGCGCCCGCCTCACGGGCTGGCAGGGCCTGGGCGAGATGGCCGATGATCAGCAAGCGACTGTCGCTGGCCTGCATCTTCGGCAGGCCCTGAGCATTTTTTGCCAGTTGATCGCGACGGGTTGCGAGTAATTCGGCGGCGACGATTTTCTTGCCCAGCGGTGACTGGAAGAAGGTCAGCGCCGGTTTAGGGTCGGCGAGTTTCTGCCGCAGTTGCGCTTCGGCACGCTGATCCATGGCCTGCGCGGCAAAGCGTTGATTGCTGTTGTTGACCAGCGCCTGAAATACCGCAGGCGGCAGGCTGTTCTGATAGCGCTGCTGGGCGGCGCTCAGGGCATCGTTGAAATGCGCGCGTTGTTCTGGCCAGCCGGCGACCTTGTACAACTGATCAAAGCCGTCCGCCCAGGCGGGCAATACGCAGAACATCAACAGTGAAAAAAGCAAACGGCGCATAGGGACTCCTGTCAGCAGCGGACTATTGTCCGTGCGGTGCCGGTACTTGTCGAGAATTCGTAGCAAGGCGCTGCGTGGCTCTGTCGGATTTATCGCCGTCGGCATACTATGCGCGCCATGCCGATATCCTCTGAACACCCGCTGCTGTTACGCATTGTCGACGACCTGGCCGAAAACGGCTGGTCGCAGCAGAACATCTTCCTGCCCGCCGATCTGACCCGGTCGCTGGCGGCCGAGTGCCGTAAACGTGAAGCCGAGGGTGAGCTGGCGCCGGCAGCGGTCGGTCGCGGGCCGTTTTCGGAGATTCGCGAAGGTATTCGCGGCGATCACATCCAGTGGATCGACCCAGGTCAGGCCGACGCCACTGACCGTTACCTGAGCCTGATGGACAGTCTGCGCGAGGCACTCAATCGTGGCTTGTTTCTGGGGCTTGAGGATTTCGAATGCCATTTCGCCCTGTACCCGCCCGGCGCGTTTTACCTCAAGCACGTTGATCGCTTTCGCGATGATGACCGGCGCATGGTCTCGGCGGTGATCTATCTCAACGAGGCCTGGTTGCCGGAGGACGGTGGCCAGTTGCGCATGTACCTGGGCGAGGAACGCGTGCATGACGTACAGCCGACCGGCGGCTGTCTGGTGGTGTTTCTCTCCGGCGAAGTGCCCCACGAAGTGTTGCCGGCCCATCGCGAGCGCCTGTCGCTGACTGGCTGGTTCCGTCGCCGTGGCAACGAGCCGTTCTGAACATGGAAAAGATCCTGGTCAGTCGCTGCCTGCTGGGCCATCGCGTGCGCTATGACGGTGGCGCGAGCGGGCCGTTTGATCTGCTTGAGCAGTGGATCGAAGAAGGGCGCGTGGTGCCGTTGTGTCCTGAGGTGGCCGGTGGATTGCCGACGCCGCGGGCGGCGGCTGAGATTCCTGGCGGGCAGGGCGGTGAGGTGCTGGATGGCATTGCTGCTGTGATCACTACCGATGGCGAGGATGTCAGCGCGCAGTTTCTCGAGGGTGCACGGCAAGCGCTGAAACTGGTGCAAAAGCACGGCATTCGGGTGGCGGTGCTCAAGGCCAACAGTCCGTCTTGCGGGAATCTGCTGACGTATGACGGCTCCTTCAGTGGGGTTAAAGTCAGTGGCGAAGGGGTGACGGCGGCGTTGCTCAAGCGCCATGGGGTTCGGGTTTTCAGTGAGCTTGAGCTGGCTGAGGCGGCGGTGACTCTGGCGGCTTTGGACTGATCAGCCATCGTTGCCCTCACCCCAGCCCTCTCCCGGGGGGAGAGGGGGCCGACCGAGGTGTCTGGCGCTGTCCATCGACCTGAAAGACCTTGGCGACCAGGGATTCGACAAAGCCATGATCAGTCGATTTCGGATTCGGTATAGCAATCCCAAGTCGGCGTACCTCTAAAGCATCCCCGGATCAGTTCCCTCTCCCTCCGGGAGAGGGTTAGGGTGAGGGACTCTTACGGTTTCAACCACTTCTCGGACAACGCCGCCAACCGCCCATCCGCCTTGATCCGTTCCAGCGCGCTCTTGAGGCTGGCCTGAAACGCCGGATTACCCTTCTGAAACGGTATCGCCAATTCCACCGGCGCTGCCGCTTTCGGCTTCGCTTCGGTCAACGCCTGCACCAGCACCATCGGCCGCGGCGTCTCGTCCTTCTTCGCCAACAATTGCCCATCAACCTCGCCGTACGGCTCGCTGAAGTCGAAACGATCCTTGAGTTCGGGTGTCAGTGCTATGTGGTTGAGCGCGACGTCGTACTTGCCGCTTTCAACGCCCTGGAGCAGGTCGCCCTCGTCGGTGACGATGAAGTCGGCGCGTACATCCAGCTCCTGGGCCAGAAGTTGCCCAAGCTCGACCTCGAACCCCGTGAGGGTGTCGCCTTCCTTGTAATTGAAGGGCGGTGTATTAGCCTCAAGGGCTATGCGCAGCTCGCCACGGTCGTTGACGTCATCAATCAGTTCGGCGTGAGCCAGCGGGCTCAGAAGGGGTAGCAGGCAGATCAGGCCAGGCAGCAGGCGCATGGTCACTCCTTTGAAATCATTATCGCGACGCTCTGATTCAGGCTCGCTTTGCTATGGTTGTCGAGTGCCTTCGACAACGAATGGTCATGAAGTTGTCATGGCCGTGCGGATTTTACGGAAAAACTGGAGAAGAAAATGAAAAGCTTTTTGTCACGTGCAGCGTTGGCCGGTGTGCTGATGGGTGTTTCGGTGCTGGCCAGTGCGGCGACACCGGCGCCGAAGGATGCTGAAGTGTTCATCGTTTCTCCCGAGGACGGCGCTACCGTCTCGCAGGAATTCAAGGTCAAGTTCGGCGTCAAGAACATCGCGCTGGCCCCGGCGGGTGACACCACCAAGAACACTGGCCACCATCACCTGCTGATCGACGTCGATGATTTGCCGGCCGAAGGCGCGCCGATCCCGACTGACGCCCACCACATGCATTTCGGCAAGGCGCAGACCGAAGCCACGATCAAACTGGCCCCGGGCAAACACACCTTGCAACTGATCCTCGGCGACAGCGGCCACATGCCGTTCGACCCATCGATCGTTTCGGAAAAAATCACCGTAAACGTGAAATAAAAAAAGGGAGCCTCTCGGGGCTCCCTTTTTTATTCAGCTTCAAGTGGCTGGCTGCAAGCGGCAAGTAAAGGCAAAGCGCTTTCACTTGCCGCTTGTAACTTGCGGCTTGTAGCTGCTTTTAGAAAAGCACCCGGCTACGGATAGTACCGTTGACGTGTTGCAGCTTCTCTTGCGCAAGCTCCGAGTATTCGGCGTCGACGTCGATCACCACGTAGCCAACCTTCTCGTTGGTCTGCAGGAACTGACCGGAGATGTTGATGCCGTTTTCGGCGAAGACCTTGTTGATCTCGCTCATCACACCCGGGATGTTCTCGTGGATGTGCAGCAGGCGGTGCTTGCCAGGGTGAGCCGGCAGGGCCACTTCCGGGAAGTTGACCGACGACACCGAAGTACCGTTGTCGCTGTACTTGACCAGTTTTTCCGCCACTTCCAGACCGATGTTGGCTTGCGCTTCGGCGGTCGAGCCACCGATGTGCGGGGTCAGGATCACGTTGTCGAGGCCACGCAGCGGGCTTTCGAACTCTTCGTCGTTGGAGCGGGGCTCCACCGGGAACACGTCGATGGCCGCGCCGATCAGGTGCTTGTCCTTGATCGCGTCCGCCAGGGCGTCGAGCTCGACCACGGTGCCCCGTGCAGCGTTGATCAGGATGCCGCCCTTCTTGATGGCGCGGATTTCCTTCTCGCCGATCATCCACTGAGTGGCGGCGGTTTCCGGTACGTGCAGGGTGACGATGTCGGACATGCCCAGCAGCTCGTGCAGGTTGTTGACCTGCGTAGCGTTGCCCAGTGGCAGCTTGGTCACGGTGTCATAGAAGAACACTTGCATGCCCAAGCCTTCAGCCAGCACCGACAGCTGCGTGCCGATCGAGCCGTAGCCGACGATGCCCAGCTTCTTGCCACGGATCTCGAACGAGTTGGCGGCGGACTTGATCCAGCCACCACGGTGGCAGGAGGCATTTTTCTCAGGGATGCCGCGCAGCAGCAGGATCGCTTCGGCCAGTACCAGTTCCGCTACGGAGCGGGTGTTGGAGTACGGCGCGTTGAACACGGCGATACCGCGCTCGCGGGCCGCACTGAGGTCAACCTGGTTGGTGCCGATGCAGAAACAGCCGACCGCGACCAGTTTCTTCGCGTGATCGAAGATCTCTTCGGTCAGTTGCGTGCGCGAGCGAATGCCGATGAAGTGAGCGTCAGCGATCTTTTCCTTGAGCTGGGCTTCCGGCAAGGAACCAGTCAGGTATTCGATGCTGGTGTAGCCCGCCGCCTTGAGGACGTCGACAGCCGATTGGTGGACGCCTTCGAGAAGAAGGAACTTGATCTTGCTCTTATCGAGAGAAGTCTTGCTCATCTGCGTAAACCTGTATCCCGGAGAAAAATGGCAGGGAGGGAGCAGCCTGGAGCTGACCCGCACGGCAACAAAGCCGTCACCGCGGATCTGGCCTTGGGCACTGTCCTGCGGGGTCGGTATGCTAGCATAGCCACCCCGCTAAACACTCATTCCTGCGACGTGAAGCGTTCTCAGGATGACCATGAATTGTTCGAGAGTTCTGTCGATGACCAATCCTGCGCTGATTGATGAACTGAAGACCCTGGTTGAGCCTGGCAAAGTCCTCACCGACGCCGACTCCCTGAACACTTACGGCAAGGATTGGACCAAGCACTTCGCCCCGGCGCCGAGCGCCATCGTGTTTCCCAAGACCATCGAGCAAGTCCAGGCCGTGGTGCGTTGGGCCAACACTCACAAGGTCGCGCTGGTGCCGTCCGGCGGGCGCACCGGGTTGTCCGCCGCTGCGGTGGCGGCCAATGGCGAAGTGGTGGTTTCGTTCGATTACATGAACCAGATTCTCGACGTCAACCTCACCGACCGCACCGCCGTGTGCCAGCCGGGCGTGGTCACGGAACATCTGCAAAACGTCGCCGAGGAAAACGGCCTGTACTATCCGGTCGACTTCGCCTCGGCGGGTTCCAGCCAGGTTGGCGGCAATATCGGCACCAATGCCGGCGGGATCAAAGTGATTCGCTACGGCATGACCCGCAACTGGGTGGCCGGCATGAAGGTCGTCACCGGCAAGGGCGACGTGCTCGAACTGAACAAGGACCTGATCAAGAACGCCACCGGTTACGACCTGCGTCAGCTGTTCATCGGCGCCGAAGGTACGCTCGGTTTCGTCGTCGAAGCGACCATGCGCCTTGATCGCGCGCCGAAAAACCTCACGGCCATGGTGCTCGGCACCGCCGATTTCGATTCGATCATGCCGGTGCTGCACGCCTTCCAGGGCAAGCTCGACCTGACCGCTTTCGAATTCTTCTCCGACAAGGCCCTGGCCAAGGTCATGGGCCGCGGCGACGTGCCAGCGCCGTTCGAGACCGAGTGCCCGTTCTACGCCCTGCTGGAATTCGAAGCGACCACCGAAGAAGTGGCCAACAGCGCGCTGGAAACCTTCGAACACTGCGTCGAGCAGGGCTGGGTGCTCGACGGCGTGATGAGTCAGAGCGAAACCCAACTGCACAACTTGTGGAAGCTGCGCGAGTACATCTCCGAAACCATTTCCCACTGGACGCCGTACAAGAACGACATCTCGGTTACCGTCTCGAAAGTGCCGGCGTTCCTGCGCGAAATCGACGCGATCGTTGGCGAGCACTACCCGGATTTCGAAATCGTCTGGTTCGGCCACATTGGCGACGGCAATCTGCACCTGAACATCCTCAAGCCGGAAAACCTGAGCAAGGACGAGTTCTTCGCCAAGTGCGCCACCGTCAACAAGTGGGTGTTTGAAACCGTCGAGAAGTACAACGGCTCGATCTCGGCCGAGCACGGCGTCGGTATGACCAAGCGTGATTACCTGACCTACAGCCGCTCGCCGGCCGAAATCGAGTACATGAAAGCGGTCAAGGCAGTGTTCGACCCGAACGGCATCATGAACCCGGGCAAGATTTTCCCGGTTTGATCGGTAATCTCTGTTGAATCAATAAAGGCAGGAGTCGGTAAATGAGCTATCAGCACCAGTACGTCGACGGCACGCGCATTCACTTCCCGATCGGGAAAGTCGTGTGCATTGGCCGCAATTACGCCGAGCACGCCAAGGAACTGGACAACCCGGTGCCGACCGAGCCGCTGCTGTTCATCAAGCCGGGCAGTTGCGTGGTGCCGCTGGAAGGCGGCTTCAGCATTCCGACCGAGCGCGGTTCGGTGCACTACGAAGCGGAAATCGCCGTGTTGATCGGCAAGCCGCTGTCGACCAAACCAAGCCGTGAAGAAGTCCTCGATGCGATCTCCGGCTTCGCCCCGGCGCTGGACCTGACCCTGCGCGACAAGCAGGCTGAACTGAAAGCCAAGGGCCTGCCGTGGGAAATCGCCAAGTCGTTCGACGGCGCGGCGGTGATCGCGCCGTTTGTGGTCGGCAGCACCTTCGCTGACCTGACCGACATCGGCATCCGCCTGACCATCAACGGCGAAGTGCGCCAGGACGGCAACAGCAGCGCGATGCTCAACCCGATCGTGCCGATGATCCAGCACATGGCCGGCTGCTTCTCGTTGCAGGCCGGCGACGTGATCCTCACGGGCACGCCAGTGGGCGTCGGCCCGCTGAACGTCGGCGATGAAATCGTCCTCGAACTGCCGGGGGCGAGCAGCTTCAGCAGCAGCGTGCGCTAACCGCAGAACCCCTTGTAGGGGGGTGAGCTTTGTGGTGAGGGGATTTAGCGAAACGTCGCACCGCCCCGTTGGCGCGCGAAGCGGGCCCCTCTTGATCTTAAAGAGGGGCCTGCTGCGCAGTCCAACGGGGCGGTGCGACGTTTCGCTGAATCCCCTCGCCACAAGGGCCATTCCATATCTGTAATGTGTTGCTGCTGGCAAATGCACACGCCAATCCCGCCATTTCCCGTTTTTTTCACATCCTCTCTGGATAATTCCCGCGATTCTGGCGTCTCAGCCGGCCTCTTTGTGCTATTACCCTTGGCCTGAATTAACGGAACGCATCCCTCGATGGCATCTCCAGCTCAGCAAAAAACCACCCTCCGATCCCGCTTCGTCCTGCGCTGGTATGTCTGGCTGTTGCTGGTCATCGCGGCGGCCTATGGGCTGGCGTTCGCCATGCATTGGGATGATCGCGGCGTGCTATGGGTGCTGGAGCGCTTCGAGAGCAAGGCCGAGCAGAAGGAGAGCGTCTGGCTGCCGGATTATCAGGTGGTGATCGATGCCAAGCCGCTGCCGGGCATGGAAAAGGACGAAGCTTCGGATCTGGCCTACAACCCGCAGACCAGGACCCTGTTTGCGGTGATGGGCAAGAATGCCTTCCTGGTCGAGCTGACGCTTCAGGGCGACGTGTTGCGCAAGATGCCGTTGGTGGGCTGGAGCAATCCGGAAGGCTTGACGGTCATGGAAAACGGTTTGCTGGCCATTGTCGATGAGCGTGAGCATACGTTGTCGATCGTTAAGGTCGATGCCGCGACTCGTGAGCTGAACATCGCCGATTTCCCCAAATACGACCTCGGGCCGTCGAAAGATCAGAACAAGGCTTTTGAGGCCATCACGTGGGATCCGCGCAACCAGCGACTTATTCTGGGGGAGGAACGCCCACCGGCGCTGTTCACCTGGAAAAGCGACGGCAGCCAGACCCTGCAGGGCGCCAAGCAGAAACTGGCCAGCGATCAGCTGGATCTGCGCAACCTGTCGGCGCTGGCTGTCGATCCGCGCACTGGCCATCTGCTGGTGTTGTCCGCCGATTCGCACCTTTTGCTGGAACTGGACGAGAACGGCGAGCAAGTCAGCTTCATGACCCTGCTTGGCAATTTCAACGGTCTGAAAGACACCATCCCCCGCGCCGAAGGCATGACCATGGATGAGGAAGGCACGCTGTACATGGTCAGCGAACCGAACCTGTTCTACCGATTCGAAAAACATCGGTAACTTTCCCTACAGCAATTGCGGAATTGCGCAGTTGTCGTGCGAGGCAAGTGGCCATTAAGCTTCAATTCAGACGGGCGTGATATTTCATCGGCCTGTCATGAATCCGAGCCTGCCTGAATGCGTCGACTTGCCCGCCCCAAACCGCTGATTCTCGTCCTGTTGATGATTGTCCTGATCGCGTTGATCGCGATCGGCCAATACCTGCGCCTGTTCGAGCGCGCCTGGTTCAACCTGCACACGCTGTGGGAACCGGTGAGCAGCGAGGCGATCGGCCTGGATCAATATCGGGTGACCATCGAAGCGCGACCGATCGACGGGCTCGACGATGACGTCTCGGCGCTGACCTACGATCCGGTGCGTAAAAGCCTGTTCACCGTGACCAACAAGAATTCCGAACTGGTCGAATTGTCCCTGGAAGGCAAGATTCTGCGGCGCATCGCTCTGGTGGGGTTTGGCGATCCGGAAGCCGTCGAGTACATCAGCGCCGACACCTACGTGATCACCGACGAGCGTCAGCAACGGCTGATCAAGATCCACCTCGAGGCCGACACCACTTTTCTCGATGCCGAGGATGCCGAGCAAATGACCCTCGGCGTGCACATGTCCGGCAACAAGGGTTTCGAAGGGCTGGCTTACGATTCAGTGGGCAAGCGGCTGTTCGTGGCGAAAGAACGCGACCCGATGCTGATCTACGAGGTCCACGGTTTTCCGCACTTCAAACCGGACAAGACCTACGCGGTGCACGTGATCAACAACCCCAAGCGCGATGCCGGGATGTTCGTGCGTGATCTGTCGAGTCTGCAGTACGACGAACGCAGCGGGCACTTGCTGGCACTGTCGGACGAGTCGCGGTTGATTATCGAGCTGGATGTCGACGGGCGCCCCTTGAGCACCATGTCGATCAGCGGCGGGCGTCAGGGTTTGCAGAAAACCGTGCCGCAGGCGGAGGGAATTGCGATGGATGATGACGGCACGTTGTACCTGGTGAGCGAGCCGAATCTGTTCTACGTCTTCAAGAAGCCCACACAAAACTGACCAACACCACAAAACACTGTGGGAGCGAGCCTGCTCGCGAAGGCGGTTGGTCAGTCTCTGAATATGTTGACTGACCCGACGCTTTCGCGAGCAGGCTCGCTCCCACAGGTTTATTTATCAGCCCAAGGCAAGTGGGCAGTCTGTTACTCAGCCTTCAGGGTTTTCACGCCTTCACTGGTGCCCAGCAACAACAGATCCGCCGGGCGCGCGGCGAACAGGCCGTTGGTGACCACGCCGACGATGGCATTGATCTGCGCTTCCAGCTCCACCGGGTTGGTGATCTGCAGGTTGAACACGTCGAGGATGATGTTGCCGTTGTCGGTCAATACGCCTTCGCGGTAGACCGGGTCGCCACCGAGTTTGACCAGTTGGCGGGCAACGTGGCTGCGGGCCATCGGGATCACTTCCACCGGCAGCGGGAACTCGCCGAGTACCGGCACCAGTTTGCTGGCGTCGGCGATGCAGATGAAGGTCTTGGCCACGGCGGCGACAATCTTCTCGCGGGTCAGGGCGGCGCCGCCGCCCTTGATCAGGTTCAGGTGCGCATCGCTTTCATCGGCGCCGTCGACGTAGAACTCCAGATCGCTGACGGTATTCAGCTCATACACCGGAATCCCATGGCCCTTGAGGCGCGCGGCGGTGGCTTCGGAGCTGGCAACGGCGCCATCGAACGCGCCCTTGTGCTGGGCCAGTGCATCGATGAAGCAGTTGGCGGTGGAGCCGGTGCCGACGCCGACGATGCTCTTGTCGTCGAGTTTCGGCAGGATGAAGTCGACAGCGGCCTGGGCCACGGCCTGTTTGAGTTGATCCTGGGTCATGCGGGCTCCGGAAGCGGGCAAGGGTTGGGCAGAAAGGCCGGCATTATAGGCCTCGCGGTGGTAGAGGGGGAAACAAGCTGTGGTGAGGGGATTTATCCCCGTTCGGCGACGCAGTCGTCGTAAACCCAGGAACGCTGGTGTAACTGAAAAAATGCAGGGGAGCGCTTCGCACTCCAGCGGGGATAAATCCCCTCGCCACGACAGTGCTCACTCAAGAATGGGTTTCCAGACCTTAAAACCACCTGTTTAGTGTGGTCGCCTCGGCAAAAGGCGGGTTAGACTCGCTGGTCCCGCCCAATCGCCAGTGATGCTTTCCGATGCTCGAACAGTACGTCAAAAAGATCCTCACCTCGCGCGTTTATGACGTTGCCGTAGAAACCCCGCTGCAGAACGCTCGCCAGCTCTCCGAGCGGCTGGGCAACGACATCTGGCTCAAGCGTGAAGACTTGCAGCCGGTGTTCTCGTTCAAGATTCGCGGCGCCTACAACAAGCTGACGCAACTGAGCGACGAAGAGCGCGCTCGTGGCGTGGTCACCGCGTCGGCGGGCAATCATGCGCAGGGGCTGGCCCTGGCGGCGAAAGTGTTGGGCGTCAAAGCCACCATCGTCATGCCCAAGACCACCCCGGAAATCAAGGTCGAAGGCGTGCGTTCGCGCGGCGGCAAAGTGGTGCTGCACGGTGACTCGTTTCCGGAAGCGCTGGCCTACTCGCTGAAACTGGTCGATGAAAAAGGCTACGTCTACATCCACCCGTACGACGATCCGCACACCATTGCCGGGCAGGGCACCGTGGCGATGGAAATCCTGCGTCAGCACCCGCAGCCGCTGGATGCGATTTTCGTCCCGGTCGGCGGTGGTGGTCTGATCGCCGGGATCGCGGCCTACGTGAAATACCTGCGTCCGGACATCAAGGTGATCGGCGTCGAACCGGACGATTCCAACTGCCTGCAAGCCGCGATGGCAGCGGGCGAGCGCGTGGTTCTGCCGACTGTCGGCATATTCGCCGACGGCGTGGCGGTGGCGCAGATCGGCCAGTACACCTTCGAAATCTGCAAGGATTACGTCGATGAAGTGATTACTGTCAGCACCGACGAGATCTGCGCAGCAATCAAGGATATCTACGACGATACCCGCTCGATCACCGAGCCTGCCGGCGCGCTGGGCGTGGCCGGGATCAAGAAGTATGTTGAGCAGCGTGGCGTCAGCGGCCAGACTTTCGTCGCCATCGACTCCGGCGCCAACGTCAATTTTGACCGCCTGCGCCACGTCGCCGAGCGCGCCGAACTGGGCGAAGGTCGCGAGGCGATCATCGCCGTGACCATCCCGGAAAAGGCCGGCAGCTTCAAGGCGTTCTGCGAAGCCATCGGCAAGCGCCAGATCACCGAATTCAACTATCGCTACAACACCGGCAGCGAAGCACACATCTTTGTTGGCGTGCAGACCCACCCGGACAACGATCCGCGCAGCGCCTTGCTGGCGAGCCTGACCGAGCAGGGCTTCCCGGTTATCGACCTGACCGACAACGAACTGGCCAAGCTGCACATCCGCCACATGGTCGGCGGCCGCGCGGCGCAGGTGGTCGATGAAGTGGTGCTGCGCTTTGAATTCCCGGAGCGCCCGGGCGCGCTGTTCAACTTCCTCAACAAGCTCGGCGGGCGCTGGAATATCTCGATGTTCCACTACCGCAACCACGGCGCAGCGGACGGCCGCGTGGTCGCCGGCCTGCAAGTGCCCCATGACGAACGTCATCTGGTGCCGGCGGCACTGGCGGAAATCGGCTACCCGTATTGGGATGAAAGCGACAACCCGGCCTATCAGCTGTTTCTTGGCTGAGCGGCTACGCTGATGGGCATGGATCTACGGAAGAGAACGACATGGAAACCCTGACCACCCTGAAAGTCCTTCACGTCGCGGCGACCGTGGTCATCCTCGCGAGCGGGCTGGGGCTCGCCGCTCTGACCTGGCGTAATCGCAGCGAAGGCCCGGCCAGTACGATGCGCCGTCCGTGGCTGTTTATCTGGTGTCTGATGCTGATCGGCATGCTCAGCATGCCTTTCACCGGCTGGTGGCTGGTGCACCTGGTTGGCTGGCCATTGGGCCAGTTGTGGATTCTGGGGTCCAGCGTGATCTACGCCGTGGCCACGTTCAGTGCGGTCTGGCTGCTGGTCCGGCTGGATCGGCTGTGGACAAGCGGGGTGGGCAATCGCAAGTTCAATCTGGCCCTGGCGATTGTCAGCGGCGTCGGATTTGTCGCCATAGCGGCGTTGATGGGGGCCAAGCCGGTTTAAGGCTGGAGACCTTATCGCCTCCATTCGCGAGCAGGCTATATCAGCCGCGCAACGAAATCACCGGCCAGCCACGCTTCTCGGCTTCGGCCCGCAGATTCGGATCAGGATCCACCGCTACCGGATTTGCCACCTGCTCCAGCAGCGGCAGATCATTCATCGAATCGCTATAGAAATAGCTGTCCTCAAGCGAATGCCCGGTCTCTTCCAGCCAACGATTCAGGCGCGTGACCTTGCCTTCACGGAAACACGGAATGTCGGTGCTGCGCCCGCTGTAGCGGCCGTCGATCATTTCGCATTCGGTGGCAATCAGGGTTTCCACGCCCAGGCGCACAGCGATCGGCGCGGTGACGAAACGGTTGGTGGCGGTGATGATCACCAGTTTGTCGCCGGCATCGCGGTGCTTCTTCAGCAGCTCCAGTGCCTTGGGCAGCACGATCGGCTCGATGCAGTCGCGCATGTAATCGCTGTGCCAGGCATTGAGTACGGCCATTTCGGTGCGGCCGAGAATTTCCAGGCAGAAGTTCAGGTAGGCAGCATTGTCGAGCTTGCCGGCCAGGTAATCCTGATAGAACTCGTCGTTGCGCGCCTTGTAGGCGATCGGGTCGAGGAAGCCGCGCTCGCACAGATAATCGCCCCAAGCGTGATCGCTGTCGCCGCCCAGAAGGGTGTTGTCCAAATCGAATAAAGCCAGGCGCATTGCAGTTACCCGCTGAAAAGTCAGTAAAAAGGCGACAAGAATACGGTCTTTTCACAAGAGTGCACATAAGGTAGGAACCTTCGTTGCCGCCTGATCAAGCTTTGTGGAACAATGCGGCGACATGCGTTTGCGAGGTTGTTGCCGTGATCGACCCCGATGGTTTCCGCCCCAATGTCGGGATCATTCTGACGAATGACGCCGGCCAGGTGCTATGGGCTCGCCGTATCAATCAGGACGCCTGGCAGTTTCCGCAAGGGGGGATCAACCCCGAGGAGACGCCGGAAGACGCCTTGTACCGCGAGCTGAACGAAGAAGTTGGCCTGGAACGTGAAGATGTTGAAATACTGGCCTGTACCCGAGGCTGGTTGCGCTATCGTTTGCCGCAACGCCTGGTGCGTACCCACAGCCAACCGCTGTGCATCGGCCAGAAACAGAAATGGTTTCTCCTGCGCCTGATCTCCAACGAGCAGCGGGTGCGGATGGATCTGACCGGTAAACCGGAGTTCGATGGCTGGCGCTGGGTCAGCTATTGGTATCCGTTGGGCCAGGTGGTGACATTCAAGCGCGAGGTGTATCGACGCGCTCTCAAAGAGCTTGCCCCGCGCCTTTTAGCGCGCGACTGACGACGGAGTTCGACCCCGAGCCATGCTCAATACGCTGCGCAAGATCGTCCAGGAAGTTAACTCCGCCAAGGATCTCAAGGCGGCGTTGGGGATTATTGTGTTGCGCGTCAAAGAGGCCATGGGCAGCCAGGTCTGCTCGGTCTACCTGCTTGATCCGGAAACCAATCGCTTCGTCCTGATGGCCACCGAGGGCTTGAACAAGCGCTCGATCGGCAAGGTCAGCATGGCCCCCAACGAGGGGCTGGTCGGTCTGGTCGGCACGCGTGAAGAACCCCTGAACCTGGAAAACGCTTCGGTTCACCCGCGCTATCGCTACTTCGCCGAAACCGGTGAAGAGCGTTACGCTTCGTTCCTCGGTGCACCGATCATCCACCACCGCCGCGTCGTCGGCGTGTTGGTCATCCAGCAGAAAGAACGCCGCCAGTTCGACGAAGGTGAAGAAGCCTTCCTCGTGACCATGAGCGCGCAGCTCGCCGGCGTAATCGCCCACGCCGAGGCCACCGGTTCGATCCGTGGTCTGGGCCGGCAGGGCAAGGGCATTCAGGAAGCCAAGTTCGTCGGCGTGCCGGGTTCGCCCGGTGCGGCCGTCGGTACCGCCGTGGTCATGCTACCGCCGGCGGACCTGGACGTGGTGCCGGACAAGACCATCACCGACATCAACGCCGAGCTGGCGCTGTTCAAGACTGCCATCGAAGGCGTGCGCGCCGACATGCGCGCCTTGTCCGCCAAACTTGCGACCCAGTTGCGCCCGGAAGAGCGCGCGTTGTTCGACGTCTACCTGATGATGCTCGACGATGCCTCGCTGGGCAGCGAAATCACCACCGTGATCAAGACGGGGCAGTGGGCTCAGGGCGCGCTGCGTCAGGTGGTCACTGAGCACGTCAACCGTTTCGAACTGATGGACGACGCCTACCTGCGCGAGCGCGCCTCGGACGTCAAAGACCTTGGCCGCCGCCTGCTCGCCTATCTGCAGGAAGAGCGCCAGCAGAACCTGGTCTACCCGGAAAAAACCATTCTGGTCAGCGAAGAGCTGACGCCGGCAATGCTCGGCGAGGTGCCGGAAGGCACGCTGGTCGGTCTGGTCTCGGTACTCGGTTCGGGTAACTCCCACGTCGCGATTCTCGCCCGAGCCATGGGCATTCCGACGGTGATGGGCCTGGTCGATCTGCCGTACGCCAAGGTCGACGGCATCGAAATGATCGTCGACGGTACCCGTGGCGAGGTCTACACCAACCCCAGCGAAGTACTGCGCAAGCAGTTCGCCGAAGTCGTCGAAGAAGAGAAACAGCTGGCGCTGGGCCTCGACACCCTGCGCGACCTGCCGTGCGTGACCCTCGATGGCCACCGCATGCCACTGTGGGTCAATACCGGCCTGCTCGCCGATGTGGCGCGGGCGCAGAAGCGTGGCGCTGAAGGGGTCGGTCTGTACCGCACCGAAGTGCCGTTCATGATCAACCAGCGCTTCCCGAGCGAGAAGGAACAGCTGGCGATCTACCGCGAACAGCTCGCCGCGTTCCACCCGCAACCGGTGACCATGCGCAGCCTCGACATCGGTGGTGACAAGTCGCTGTCGTACTTTCCGATCAAGGAAGACAACCCGTTCCTCGGCTGGCGCGGTATCCGCGTCACCCTCGACCACCCGGAAATCTTCCTCGTGCAGACGCGCGCGATGCTCAAGGCCAGCGAAGGCCTGAACAACCTGCGGATTCTGCTGCCGATGATCTCCGGCACTCACGAACTCGAAGAGGCCCTGCACCTGATCCACCGTGCCTGGGGCGAAGTGCGCGACGAAGGCACCGACGTGCCGATGCCGCCGATCGGCGTGATGATCGAAATCCCGGCAGCGGTGTACCAGACGAAGGAACTGGCGCGGATGGTCGACTTCCTCTCCGTTGGCTCCAACGACCTGACCCAGTATCTGCTGGCGGTAGACCGCAACAACCCGCGCGTCGCCGACCTCTACGACTATCTGCACCCGGCGGTGCTGCAAGCTCTGCAAACCGTCGTCACTGACGCCCATGCCGAAGGCAAGCCGGTGAGCATCTGCGGCGAGATGGCTGGTGATCCGGCGGCGGCGGTGCTGTTGATGGCGATGGGTTTCGACAGCCTGTCGATGAACGCCACCAACCTGCCGAAGGTGAAGTGGATGTTGCGTCAGGTGAACCTGAGCAAGGCGCAGGAGATGCTGGCGGAATTGATGAAGATCGATAACCCGCAGGTTATCCACAGCTCGCTGCAACTGGCGCTGAAGAATCTCGGGTTGGCGAAGATGAATTCGCCGGTGGTGACCAAGGCTCTCTAAAAGGCTGATGCCCTCTTCGCCGGAACGCCGCCCGGAGCAGGCTCGCTCCCACAGGGATTCGTATCGATCACGAACCCATGTGGGAGCGAGCCTGCTCGCGAAGGCGCCAGTTCAGGCACCGCTAAACCACAATCTCCACCTCGCCGAGATGCCCGCCATACGGCCCAAAGCTGCGCTCTACCATCCGCCGCGTTCCGTCCGCCTGCACAACCAACGCTGTACTCGCTCGCGTGCCATAACTCTGGCTGGCAATAAACACGCTCGACAGCAACGACTCCGTCGCCATGCCTACCCCGGTATCCGGCAACTCCGCCTCGGGTGCGGTCTGCGCATCGCTCAGCAAGGCCAGCAAGCGCTCAGGCTGCGGATCGTCCAGCACCGCGCTCAACGCAGCCTTGGCCTTGAGCAGTTTCGGCCACGGCGTATCCAGCCCCGCGTTGGATAACCCATAAACCCCAGGCTGCAACATCACCGGCTCCGACGCCCGTGCATTGAAATGCCACAACTCATGGGCATTGCCCAGCAGCAGATTGAATCCGGCATATTCGGCGGCACGATTCACCACATCGCTCAAATAATCATCAATCGACAGATCGCCAGCAAGAAAGCGCGCCACCAGCTCGCCCCGGGATTTGGTCGCCGGTGGCTGCTGCGGATCGCGGATATTGGTCAGTGCGGCGAAGCGTCCGTTGGCGCCGATCCCCAGCCAAGTGCCGCCGGCTTCAAGATCGCGCCCGGCATGCACCTGCGACGCCTCGGGCCACGGCGCCAATGGCAGGCTGGGGCGGGCGTAGAACTCGTCGCGGTTGGCCGCGACGATCAGCGGCTGGGCATGGCCCGGGCGCCAGGCGAAAACGATCAGGCACATAAGGTGGTCCTTGTGTGTTTTTTGCCCACTCTACGCATCCGGCGTCCGTGCATCCATCGCCAGTGGAGCAGAAGGCTGCGCATCCGTTAACATGCCGCTCCTGTTTTGCCGATGCGTGCTGGAGACGGTCATGGAATTTCTGCTCTACCTGGCGCTCGGCGCCTGTGCGGGCGTGCTCGCCGGGCTGTTTGGCGTCGGCGGCGGGATCATCATCGTCCCGGTGCTGGTGTTCAGCTTCACCCTGCAGGGCTTCGATCAGTCGATTCTTACGCACCTGGCGGTGGGCACGTCGCTGGCGACGATCATATTCACCTCGGTCAACGCCGTGCGTGAACATCACCGCCGTGGCGCGGTGCGCTGGGCGATTTTTCGCTGGATGACCGTGGGCATTCTGCTCGGCGCCGGTTTCGGTGCGCTGACCGCAGAAGCCATCTCCGGACCGAACCTGCAAAAGATTATCGGCGTGTTCGCTCTGGTGATCGCCGTGCAACTGGCGCTGGATGTCAAACCCAAGGCCAGCCGAACGGTGCCGGGCAAACTCGGTCTGACCGCTGCCGGTACGGTGATTGGCTGGGCCTCGGCGATTTTCGGCATTGGTGGCGGCTCGCTGACCGTGCCGTTTCTGACCTGGCGCAGCGTGCCGATGCAGCAGGCGGTGGCGACCTCGTCGGCCTGTGGCTTGCCGATCGCTCTGGCCAGTGCAGCAAGTTTCATGGTTCTGGGGTGGCACGATCCGTTGTTGCCGGCCCATAGTCTCGGTTTTGTGTATTTGCCGGCATTGTTGGGCATCGCCCTGACCAGCATGGTCTTCGCCCGGCTCGGCGCGCGTCTGGCACACAGGTTGTCGCCGCGCTTGCTGAAAAGGCTGTTCGCCGCTTTGCTGTTCTGCGTGGGTTTGAGCTTTCTGCTCTGACCGCGTGGCAATCCTGGCTTAATCCTGAGGTGGCAGCGTCGCCCGGGAATTTCGCTTTCAACTCTAACAAGGAGTCGCAATGCTGCCTTACCCGCAGATCGACCCGGTGGCCCTGGCCATCGGTCCGCTGAAAATCCACTGGTACGGTCTGATGTACCTGATCGGCATCGGCGGCGCGTGGCTGTTGGCGTCGCGCCGGCTCAACCGCTTCGACCCGACCTGGACCAAGGAGAAACTCTCCGATCTGGTGTTCTGGCTATCGATGGGCGTGATCGTCGGCGGCCGTCTGGGTTACGTGCTGTTCTATGACCTGAGCGCGTACCTGGCCAACCCGACGCTGATTTTCGAAGTGTGGAAGGGCGGCATGTCGTTCCACGGTGGCTTCATCGGCGTGATGCTCGCGGCCCTGTGGTTCGGCAAGCGCAATGGCAAGTCGTTCTTCCAGCTGATGGACTTCGTCGCGCCGATGGTGCCGATCGGCCTGGGCGCCGGGCGCATCGGCAACTTCATCAACGCTGAGTTGTGGGGCAAGGCCACCGACGTGCCATGGGCGATGGTGTTCCCGCCGTTCAGCGATCCGGCGCAGTTGCCGCGTCACCCGTCGCAGCTGTACCAGTTCGCCCTCGAAGGCGTGGCGCTGTTCCTGATCCTGTGGATCTTCTCGCGCAAACCGCGTCCGACCATGGCGGTCTCGGGCATGTTCGCGCTGTTCTACGGCATTTTCCGTTTCATCGTCGAGTTCGTCCGCGTGCCTGACGCGCAGTTGGGCTATCTGGCGTGGAACTGGCTGACCATGGGTCAGGTGCTCTGCGTGCCGATGATTGTCGGCGGGCTGTTGCTGATCTGGCTGGCCTATCGTCGCGCCCCGGCAGCGCCGCTCGCGCCGACGGCTTAAACTACGAACCCCGGCGCGAGACGCCGGGGCTCCAAGGACACAGGTAACTCATGAAGCAATATCTCGAACTGGTCTCGCACGTCATTCAGAACGGCACCAAGCAGGCCAACCGCACCGGTATCAACACCATCAGTTTCCCGGGAGCGATGCTGCGTTTCGATCTGCAGGAAGGTTTCCCGGCGATCACCACGCGCAAAATGGCTTTCAAATCGGCCATCGGCGAGATGTGCGGCTTTCTGCGTGGCGTCAACAACGCCGCTGAATTCCGCGCGCTGGGCTGCAAGGTCTGGGACCAGAACGCCAACGAAAACGCGCAATGGCTGGCCAACCCGTTCCGTCAGGGCGACGACGATCTCGGTGAAATCTACGGCGTGCAATGGCGCAAGTGGCCGGCGTACAAGCAGATCCCGCTGAGCAACACTGCTGCCATCGAACAGACCCTGAGCAACGGCTACAAGCAGATCGCTCAGGGCGAAGAAGACGGCCAGGCCTACGTCGTGCTGTACAAGGCGATCGATCAGGTACGCCAGTGCGTCGACACGATCATCAAGGATCCGGGCAGCCGGCGCATTCTGTTCCACGGCTGGAACGTCGCCCAGCTCGATGAAATGGCCCTGCCGCCATGCCATCTGCTGTACCAGTTCCACCCGAACGTCGAGACCAAAGAGATTTCTCTAACTCTCTACATCCGCTCCAACGATCTAGGGCTGGGCACACCGTTCAACCTCACCGAAGGCGCCGCGCTGCTGAGCCTGATCGGTCGCCTGACCGGTTACACGCCGCGCTGGTTCACCTATTTCATCGGCGATGCGCACGTCTACGAGAACCACCTGGACATGCTCAACGAACAGCTCAAGCGCGAGCCGTTCGCCATGCCGAAACTGAAGATCTCTGATCGCGTGCCGGAGTTTGCCAAGACTGGCGTTTATCAGCCGGAATGGCTGGAATTGGTCGAGCCGAGCGATTTCTCGCTGGAAGGCTATGAGCACCATCCGCCGATGACCGCGCCGATGGCGGTCTGACGGGCAGTACATAAACCTGTGGGAGCGAGCCTGCTCGCGAAGAGGGCGTGTCAGTCATAGCTGGGTCGACTGATACACCGCTTTCGCGAGCAGGCTCGCTCCCACATTTGCTTTTGCGGTGTGCTTAGTGGCCGTGGCTACGGCCGACGTGGGAATGCTCAACTTCGGTCGCCACAACCCCGCCACTCACTTCCAGCCGCTGCAAGATCCCGCATTGATCTGCCTCCGGCCCTTCGCCACAGCGTTGGCGCAGGTCGAGCAGTTGTGTCTGCAACGCCAATAACCCATCAATTCGCGCCTTCACGTGCTGAATATGTTCGTCGATCAGCGCATTGACGCTCTCGCACTGATCCTGCGGGCTGTCGCGCAGGGCGAGGAGGCTGCGGATTTCTTCGAGGGTCATGTCGAGGGTGCGGCAGTTGCGGATGAAGGTCAGGCGCTCGGCGTGGGCCTGGGTGTAGACGCGGTAGTTGCCATCGCTGCGCGCCGGTTCCGGCAGGAGGTTTTCGCGCTCGTAGTAGCGGATGGTTTCCACCGCACAGTCGGTGAGTTTCGCCAGTTCGCCGATCTTCATGACGGCCATCTCCAACAGGGTGCTTGACCCTATAGTGGCTACAGGGTCTTTACTTGGCAACAGGCACCTTCATGGACGCGACCAATGAGCGATTCCCTGCACACCCACAAGCCCGGCGACGGTCACGATCACAGTCATAAATTGCAGCCCGTGCATAAACATGCGCATGGCGGCGATGCCTGCTGCTCGTCAAAAGCCGCCGCACCTGCGCGGGTGCAATTGAGCGAAAAGACCAGCGCCGACGCGCGCCTGAGCAGCTTCCGCATCGAGGCGATGGACTGCCCGACCGAGCAGACGCTGATCCAGAACAAGCTCGGCAAACTGGCCGGCGTGCAGCAGCTGGAATTCAACCTGATCAACCGCGTGCTTGGAGTGACCCATAATCTGCCGGGCACCGAGCCGATTACCGAGGCGATCAAATCCCTCGGCATGCACGCCGAGCCGCTGGAGGCGGGGGTCGATGCGCCGGCCCCGGCTGCGGTGAAAAAACACTGGTGGCCACTGGCGCTGTCCGGCCTGACCGCGCTGGGCGCCGAAGTCATCCACTTCACCAGCGCTGCCCCCGACTGGGTGGTGGCGATTGTTGCGCTGGTGTCGATCCTCAGCGGCGGCCTCGGCACCTATAAAAAGGGCTGGATCGCCCTGAAGAACCGCAACCTCAACATCAATGCGCTGATGAGCATTGCGGTGACTGGCGCGATCCTCATCGGCCAGTGGCCGGAAGCGGCGATGGTGATGTTCCTCTTCACCGTCGCCGAGTTGATCGAAGCACGCTCGCTGGACCGAGCGCGCAACGCAATCAGCGGCTTGATGCAGATGACGCCGGAGCAGGCGACGGTCTTGCAGGCTGACGGCAACTGGCGCGAACAAGAGGTGAAAAGCGTCGATCTCGGCGCGCGCGTGCGGGTAAAACCCGGCGAGCGCATCGCCCTGGACGGCGCGGTGGTCAGCGGCAGCTCGACCATCGACCAGGCGCCGATCACCGGCGAAAGCCTGCCGGTGGAAAAAACCGTCGGCGACAAAGTCTTCGCTGGCACCATCAATCAGGCCGGCTCGCTGGAATACACGGTGACCGCTGCGGCGAACAACTCGACCCTGGCGCGAATCATTCACGCCGTCGAACAGGCCCAGGGCGCGCGGGCACCGACGCAGCGTTTCGTTGACCAATTCTCGAAAATCTACACCCCGGCGGTATTCGTCTTCGCCTTGGCCGTGGCGATCATCCCGCCGTTGTTCATGGGCGCGGCGTGGTTCGACTGGATCTACCGCGCGCTGGTGCTGCTGGTGGTGGCCTGTCCGTGCGCACTGGTGATTTCCACCCCGGTGACCATCGTCAGCGGCCTCGCGGCGGCGGCGCGCAAGGGCATTCTGGTCAAGGGCGGCGTGTACCTGGAGGGCGGTTTCAAGCTCGATTATCTGGCGCTGGACAAGACCGGCACGATCACCCACGGCAAACCGGTGCAGACCGATTACCTCTCACTCGACCCGACGGCCGATGCCAGCGCACCGGCAATTGCCGCCGCGCTGGCCGGGCGCTCCGATCACCCGGTGTCGCTGGCGATTGCCAATGCCGCTGTGGATAAAAACTTCGCCGCGCTAACTGTGGATAACTTCGCCGCGCTGGGCGGGCGCGGTGTTAAAGGTGACATCAACGGCCAGACTTATCACTTGGGCAACCATCGTCTGGTCGAAGAGCTCGGCCTGTGCTCACTGCAACTGGAAGAGAAGCTGTTCGCGCTGGAAAAGCAGGGCAAATCCGTGGTGCTGCTGCTCGACAGCTCAGGCCCACTGGCACTGTTCGCCGTGGCCGACACGGTCAAGGAAACCAGCCGCGAAGCGATTCGTCAGTTGCATGAGCTTGGGGTGAAAACCCTGATGCTGACCGGCGACAACTTCCACACCGCCCAGGCGATTGCCGCTCAGGTCGGCATCGACGAGGCGCGCGGCGACTTACTGCCGACCGACAAGCTGCAAGCCATTGAAGATCTGTACAAGCAGGGCCACCGGGTCGGCATGGTCGGCGACGGCATCAACGATGCCCCGGCATTGGCCCGCGCCGAGATCGGTTTTGCCATGGCCGCTGCCGGCACCGACACGGCGATCGAAACCGCCGATGTCGCCCTGATGGACGACGATCTGCGCAAGATCCCCGCATTCATCAGCCTGTCGCGCAACACCGCGAGCATCCTCAAACAGAACATCGCACTGGCGCTGGTGATCAAGGCGATCTTTCTTGCGGTAACCTTCGCCGGGCTCGCCACCATGTGGATGGCGGTGTTTGCCGATATGGGCGTGAGCCTGCTGGTCGTGTTCAACGGTTTGCGCCTGTTGCGCAAATAACAATGAGGGATGGTTGTGCTGAGTGCCGAGCTGAAAGCGTTTTACATGGTCGCCCGCCTGGGCAGCATCACGCTGGCGGCGAAAAAGCTCGGCCTCAGCCAACCGACCGTGACCACGCAGATCCGCAATCTGGAGAGTCAGTATTCGGTGGAACTGTTCTACCGTGGCGGGCGCCGTTTAAGCGTCAGTGACGAAGGCGCGCGGCTGCTGCCGATGGTCAAGACCCTGTTGCAGCAAGAGGCGGACATCGAGTTCTTCCTGCGCAACAGCGGTCAGGTGCAGGGCACGCTGCGTATTGCCGCGACGGCGCCGTATTACATCCTCGATCTGGTAAAAACCTTCCGCGAGCGTTTGCCGCAGGTGGAAGTGTCGGTGGAAATCGGCAACTCGCAGCAGGTCCTGGAAGCGCTGGAGGATTACCGCGTGGATGTCGCGGCATCGTCGCAGTTGCTTGATGACACGCGGTTGATTCGCCGGGTGCTCGGAACCGATCCGCTGGTGCTGGCGGTGCATCGCAATCATCCGTTGGCGGCGCAGGAACATGTGACGCTGAACGCGCTGGCCGGGCATACGTTGTTGATGCGCGAACCGGGTTCGACCACGCGGCGCTTGACCGAAGAGTTGCTGGCCAGCGCCGGAGTGAGCTTCGGCCCGCTGCTGGAGATCGGCAGCCGCGAGTCGATCCGCGAGGCGGTGCTGCGCAATATCGGCATCAGCATCATCGCCCGGCAGGAGGTGCCGCATGATCCGCAGTTGCGCGTGCTGACCATCGAGAATGCGCCGCAGATTCCGGAGTATCTGTATTGCCTGAAGGAAAGAAAGGGCGCGAGGTTGCCGGCGGCGTTTCTCGGCTTGGCCCAGGAAATGTCCCCGGCCTGAGATCTTCAGTGTGCGAGCTGGCCTCTTCGCGAGCAGGCTCGCTCCCACATTGGATTTGGGTTGTGAACACTATCCCCTGTGGGAGCGAGCCTGCTCGCGAAGGCGTCAGCCCAGGCAACACACAATCTGAACCAAAATCCCCGAATACCACTATCAGCCGTTTTTGCCTCGCTGCCACATGACGGACGCATTACAACTCTAGGATTGGCCTCATCTGCTTGATGAGGTCCGTCCATGAATCCTGCCATCGCAACTGCCCTGACCAACCCCGGCGCGCCGATGAAAGTGCGCGGCGTGCAAAAGCGTTTCGGTGCGTTCACTGCGCTGGATAACGTCTCCCTCGATGTCGCCGCCGGCGAACTGGTGTGCCTGCTCGGGCCGTCGGGCTGTGGCAAGACCACATTGTTGCGCTGCATTGCCGGGCTGGAGCAGCAGGACAGCGGCGAGCTGTATCTGGGCGATCGCGATGTCTCGCATCTTGCCCCGCAAGCGCGGGATTACGGGATTCTGTTTCAGTCCTACGCGTTGTTTCCCAATCTGACCGTCGAGGCGAACATTGCCTACGGCCTCGCCGGCAGCGGGCGCGACGAAGTGCGCCGGCGTGTCGGTCAGATGCTGGAACTGGTCGGCCTCACTGGCAGTGAGAAAAAGTACCCAGGCCAATTATCCGGCGGTCAGCAACAGCGAGTAGCACTCGCTCGCGCATTGGCGCCGGCACCGTCGCTGCTGTTGCTCGATGAACCGATGTCGGCCCTCGACGCGCGGGTGCGCGAGCATCTGTGCACCGAGCTGCGTCAGCTGCAACGCAACCTCGGCATCACCACGCTGATGGTCACGCACAATCAGGACGAGGCGATGTTGATGGCCGATCGCATCGCGGTGATGAATAACGGCCGCGTCGAGCAGTACGCCACCCCGCAGGAAATCTACAACCGCCCGGCCACGCCGTTCGTGGCCGAGTTTGTCGGCCAGGGCAACTGGCTGCCGTTTCAGCGCAGTAGCGACAGTCACGCCCAGGTCGGCGGGATGAATCTGCGCCTGGCCGAGGGCAGCGCGCACGGCGCTTCGGGTCGACTGTTCTGCCGCCCGGAGGCGATCAACGTCAACCCGCTGGTGCACGAAGAGAACCTGTTCCCGGCCAAGGTTCGCGAAATCACTTTCCTCGGCAACCGCTGCCGGATGAGCTTCGAACTTGATCAATTGCCGGGCCATGCGCTGCTTGCCGAACTCGCGCCAGAAACCATGCCGCGCCTCGGCGCCCAGCAGATCATGGTCGCCTTGCCGCCGCGCAGTTTGCAGGTGTTCGCCTGATGAACAGCAACTTCGCGCTGCCGCTACCGCACAAGCAGGTGCGACAGTCCTCGAAAGCCGAGATCGGCGATCGCCTGTTCGTGCTCGGCGGCAAAGTCCTCTTGCTGGTGTTGCTCGGCCTCGCGGTGCTGCTGCCGTTGCTGGCGATCTTCTGGCGCGGTTTCAGCAATGACGCCGGGCAGGGCGGTGGCTGGCTCGCGGCGAAAGAGTTGGTAACCAGTGCCAATTTCCATTGGCTGCTCGGCAACAGCCTGAAAGTGTCCCTCAGCGTGGCGGCCATTGTCGTACCGCTGGCCTACCTGTTTGCCTACGCGCTGCAACGCACGCTGATTCCGGGCAAAGGCATCTGGCGCGGGATCTCGCTGCTGCCGCTGATGGCGCCGTCGATGCTGCCGGGAATTGCGCTGGTCTATCTGTTCGGCAACCAGGGCATGCTGCGTGGGCTGCTCTCGGACAATATCTATGGGTTCTGGGGCATTGTGCTGGGCGAGGTGATCTACACCTTCCCCCATGCGCTGATGATTTTGCTCTCGGCATTGTCGCTGGCCGATGCACGGCTTTTCGATGCCGCATCGAGCATGGGCGCCAGTCCGGCCAAGGCGTTTCGCAGCATCACCTGGCCGGCGACGCGCCAGGCGGTGTTCGCCGCGTTCTGTCTGGTGTTCACCCTGACCATTACCGATTTTGGTGTGCCGGTGGTGGTCGGTGGCGACTATCAAGTGCTGGCGCTGGAAGCCTACAAAGCCGTGGTCGGCCAGCAGCAATTCGGTCGCGGCGCGTTGATCGGCATGGTGCTGTTGCTGCCGGCGCTGTTCAGTTTCGGTGTCGATGCGTGGTTGCGTCGCCGCCATGGTGACTCGATGAGCGGACGCGCGCAGGTGTTCAAGCCGCTGCCGTCCAGGCTGCGTGACGGCTGCTATCTGGCGATCGTTTTGCTGATTTGCGCCGCGCTGCTGCTGGTGTTCGGCATGGCGGTGTTTTCGTCGCTGGTGAAGTTCTGGCCGTACAACCTGTCGCTGTCGCTCAACCACTATCAGTTCAACGAAACCGCCGGCGGTGGCTGGCTCGCTTACGGCAACAGTCTGAAAATGGCGCTGGGCACCGCGCTGATTGGCAGCGTGCTGATTTTTACCGGCGCCTATCTGATGGAGAAAACCCGCACTCAGCGCGGCTTGAACCTGGCTTTGCGCATGCTCAGCTTCGTGCCGATGGCGGTGCCGGGGCTGGTGCTGGGCCTGGGTTACGTCTTCTTCTTCAACCTCAGCGGCAATCCGCTGCACGTGCTCTACGGGACGATGACGCTGCTGATTGTCTGCACCATTGCGCACTACCTGACCACCGCACAAATGACCGCGACCACCGCGCTGCGCCAGCTCGACGCCGAGTTCGAAGCCGCCGCGCTGTCGCTGAAGGCGCCGCTGTACCGGCATTACCTGCGCGTGACCGTGCCGATCTGCCTGCCGGCGCTGCTGGACATCGTGCGCTACCTGTTCGTCTCGGCGATGACCACGGTTTCCGCTGCGATCTTCCTTTACAGCCCCGACACCATCCTCGCGGCGGTGGCGGTGCTGAACATGGACGACGCCGGCAACGTCGGCGGTGCGGCGGCGATGTCGACCCTGATTCTGTTCACTTCGGCCGGCGTGTCGCTGCTGCTGGCGTGGGCTTCGCGCGGCCTGTTGCGCCGCTCCCAGGCCTGGCGGCAAACCGCGCCCGGTCACTGATTGCAAACCCGATCAACTCATCTACAGGAAAACGCTCATGTTCAAGCCTATGGCCCTGGCCGCTGCTGTGCTCGCGACTTTCAGCCTGAATGCCTTCGCGGCAAAAACCGAGTTGACGGTGTACACCGCCCTCGAAGCCGAGCAACTGAAGTCCTACAAGGAGGCCTTTGAGAAGGCCAACCCGGACGTCGAGATCAAATGGGTGCGCGATTCCACCGGGATCATCACCGCCAAACTGCTCGCCGAAAAGGCTCGTCCGCAGGCTGACGCGGTGTGGGGCCTGGCCGCGTCGAGCCTGGCGATTCTCGACCAGCAAGGCATGCTACAAAGCTATGCACCGAAGGATCTCGGCAAGATCGGCGCGAACTACCGCGACGCCGCCAACCCGCCAGCCTGGGTCGGCATGGACGTCTGGGCGGCGACCATTTGCTTCAACACCGTCGAGGCTGAGAAGCAGGGTCTGAGCAAACCGGTCAGTTGGCAGGACCTGACCAAGCCTGAGTACAAGGGCAAGATCGTCATGCCCAACCCGGCGTCGTCCGGCACTGGTTTCCTCGACGTCAGCGCCTGGCTGCAAACCTTCGGCGAGAAGCAGGGCTGGGCGTATATGGACGGCCTGCACCAGAACATCGGCCAATACGTTCACTCCGGTTCCAAGCCGTGCAAGCTAGCGGCGGCGGGGGAGTTTCCGATCGGGATTTCCTTTGAATATCCGGCGGTACAGTTGAAACGCCAGGGCGCGCCGCTGGATATCATCCTGCCGAAGGAAGGTCTGGGCTGGGAGATCGAAGCGACGGCGGTGATCAAAGGCACACCGCATGAAGAGGCAGCGAAGAAACTCGCCGACTTCTCCGCCAGCGCCGAGGCGATGGATCTGTACAAGGAAAACTTCGCCGTGCTCGCCCAGCCGGGGATCGCCAAGCCGCAGACCGAATTGCCAGCCGACTATGAGCAACGTCTGATCAAGAACGACTTCGCCTGGGCCTCGAAGAATCGCGACGAGATCCTCACCGAGTGGCGCAAGCGTTATGACGGCAAGTCCGAGAAAGTTGCGGCCAAGTAAGATCTTTATCGACTGACAAGGCCCCTTCGCGAGCAGGCTCGCTCCCACAGTTGCAATGCTGTCCCTTATGGGAGCGAGCCTGCTCGCGAAAGCGGTTTCTCATTCAGAGCACCTCTCCATGACACAACCCAAAGACCTGCTCATCATCGGCGCCGGCATCCTCGGTCTGTCCCACGCCTATGCCGCTGCCAAACGCGGCCTCAAAGTCGCGGTATTCGAACGCACCGCCACGCCCCTCGGCGCCTCGGTGCGCAACTTCGGCCAGGCGCTGGTGACCGGTCAGCCGCCCGGCATCATGCTCGAACTGGCCAAGGCCAGTCGCGAGATCTGGGGCGACTGGGCGCAACTTGCCGGCCTGCAGGTCAAGCGCAACGGCTCCTACCTGTTCGCCCGCAGCGAGGCCGAAGAACACCTGCTCGAAGTCTTCTGCACCGGCCGCGCGATCGAGCACGGCTACAACGTCGAGCTGCTGCGCGGCGCGGCGTTGCGTGATCTGTATGAAGGCCATTTCAGCCATCACCGCGCCGCGCTGCACGGTGTCGATGATCAGCAGTTGTACTCGCGCGAAGCGATTCCGGCGCTGATCGATTATTTGCGCCGCGACCTGGGCGTCGAGTTTCACTTTTCCACGCTGGTGCGCGACGTCGAGCCGGGGCATTTGCACAGCACCGCTGGCAGTTTTACCGGCAAGCAGATCATCGTCTGCTCCGGCCACGATTATCAGACCCTGCTGGCCGAGCCGATTGCTGCGCTCAATCCGCAGATCTGTCGTTTGCAAATGCTGCGGGCCAGACCAAGCATCGAGTTGAACCTGCAACACGCCGTGCTCACCGGCCTGAGCTGCGTGCACTACGGCGCTTTCGCCGATCTGCCGCAAGCCGCAGCGGTGCAGGCGCAGATTCTCCGTGAACAATCGCACCTGCACGCCAACGGCATTCACTTGCTGATCAGCCCGACGCCGTACGGTGAGTTGATCATCGGCGATTCGCATCATTACGGCAGCGATGCGTCACCGTTCAACGCCGAGCAGATTGACAACTGGATGCTCGAACTCGCCGAGCAGACGCTGGGCTGCAAGGTGCAAGTGGTCGAACGCTGGCAGGGCGTCTATGGTGCTCGTGGGCCTGGTCCGTTTTCTTTCCTGCGCCCGGCACCGGGCCTGAGCGTGGCGCTGATGCACACCGGCGTCGGCATGAGCGTCGGCCCGGCGCTGGCCGAACGCAACATCGCGCAGTTACTGGAGGAGGCATGAATCACGAACAGGTGATCGCCCGGGTGTTCGGTCTGTATGAACGCTTCGGCGCCAGCGATTACATCGGCGAACCGGTGTCGCAGCTCGAGCACATGTCCCAGGCCGCAGAACTGGCCATGGCTGAAGGCTGTGACGATGAAGTGGTGCTGGCGGCGTTCTTTCATGACATCGGCCATTTGTGTGCCGAGGGCGCGCAAAACATGGGCGGTTATGGCGTGGTCAGCCATGAACGGCTCGGTGCGGATTATCTGCGTGAGGCAGGTTTCAGCGAGCGGCTGGCGCGAATGGTGGAATATCACGTCCAGGCCAAACGCTATCTGACCTTGCGCGAGCCGGGCTATTACGCGCGGTTGAGTGAGGCGAGTCGGCGGACGCTGGAATATCAGGGCGGGATAATGAGCGCGGCTGAGGCGGATGCGTTCGAGGCTGATCCTTTGTGTGCGCTGAGTTTGCGCATGCGGCGCTGGGATGAGTTGGCGAAGGAGGTTGCAGTGCCGCTGGTGGATCTGAGTGTGTTAAAGCGCAAGGCTGAGAAATTGTTGTCGGCTGAGTGATTGCAGCCCTCACCCCAGCCCTCTCCCGGAGGGAGAGGGAGCTGATCTCCGTGCTTTTCAAACCTGAGTTCGACTGGATATCTCAGGTCGGTGTATGACCCAAGAGCAACACAGTCGGCCCCCTCTCCCTCCGGGAGAGGGCTGGGGTGAGGGGGTAGCGATCTAAAGCTCAAGCACCCGATCAACCAACGCCTCAACCTGCTCCTGCCTTTCCGCCTGATTCAACTTCGCCTGCGGATTGAGCGACGACCACTGCGGATGCGCGCGCGCCTTGTTCAGCGCTTCCGGCAACTTGCCTTCGCGCCAGGTCTTGTCCACAGGCGTGGCCACCTGAATGCTGTCCATCGCCGCATGCCCACGCTGATCGAGCGCCAGCAACAACTGGCGCTGGCGCAACGCCAACAGGCGCAGCACGGCGTCATCCACCGTCAATTCCCGCTGGCCTTTGATCTTGCCGAGCAGGCGACTGCCATAACTGCGCGCGGTTTGCAGTGCGCCCCCGGCTATCGCGCCGGCCAGTGCTGCCGCGCCGAGGGTAATCCCGCCGACCAGCAAATCCACGCCAGCCCCGGCCGCTGCACCGGCAGCAATGCCGCCGCCGACGCGCACGCCGAGTTGCTTCAGGGTTTCCGGGTTGAACAGGTCATCGCCCCAGCGCCCGTCGAGCAACGGCAAATCACTGGCCGCCGCGTCCTGCGGGCGAAACGCGTAGAGCTTGAGCAACGCCTCAACGCACTTCTGCTCACGCTGGCGTACGGCTTTGCGCAGCTCGCTGATCGCCTGCTGTTCCTGCTCGGCTTCGCTGACCACACTGCGCCGGCACGCAGCGCAGTCGATCAGCAATTCGGCAATCAGGCGTGCGGCGCTTTGCTGACGGGTGAGGCGCTGCGCCTGCTGGTCGGCGATCAACCGCTCCAGTTGCGGCCGGGCGTTTTCCAATAGCAGGGCGAGGCTCTCGTACAAGCGCCGCTCGCCATCTTCGGGCGGTGCGACGCTGTCGAAACGTACCAGCGCATGCAGCCCCAACCGCGCCAGCGCCTCGCGCCAATCGGGTTCGCGATGGTTGGCGCTGCTGACGAAATTCAGCACCGGCAGCAGCGGTTTGCCGCAACTGGCGAGCACTTCCAGTTCGTCGCGATACTTGGCCAGCACCGGTTCACGGGCGTCGATCACATACAGACCAGCGTCGGAGGCGAGCAACTGCCGCAGTACCTTGGCCTCCTGCTCGAACCGCTGGCGCGCCTCGCTGCCGTCGAGAAACCGCGCCAGCCGCGCCGGGCCGTCGAGGCGTTCGCCGGGGCGTTCCAGACGTTCGAGAAAATCCAGCAGGGCGATCGCATCTTCCAGCCCCGGCGTGTCGTACAGATCGAGCAACGGCTCGCCGTCCACCGACAACCGCGCGCCTTCGACATGTCGGGTGGTGCTCGGCCGGTGCGACACTTCGCCGAAGTCGACATCGCGGGTCAGGGTGCGCAGCAGCGAGGTCTTGCCGACGTTGGTGTGGCCGACCACCGCGAGTTTCAGCGGGGCCTTGCGTGCATCAGTCATGTCCGCTCTCCAGCCAGTTCATCGGCGCGCAATCGGCGAATGGCAGTTCCAGCTGTTGCAGCGCCGCGTGCCAGTCACCCAGACGTTGCCCGTCCAGCGCTTCGCCAGGCGGCGCTTGCAGCAGCCAGATGCGAGTGGCGCCGGCGTTGCGCGCGAGTTCGGCGATCAATGCGAGGCTGCCGCGATCCGGCGAACGTCGCGGATCACAGGCGATGGCCAGCCGCGCTGGCGGGAAGCGACTGAGTTGTTCGAGCAGTTTGTGCCGCGATTCGCGACTGTCGAGGATGCCCGCGTTGCTGACGTTTTTCGGCAGCGCGGGTGGCCATGGGCGCTGTTCGTCCAACTCGATCGCCACCAGCAGCGCGCCTTCACTGGCGAGCTCGCCGACGTTGCTTTCGACGCGATGCAGTTGCGCCGGCTCCGGGTCGTTGACACCAAGGCGCTCGCTGGTCGGCATCAGCCTTTCACGCAGTTGCGCGTAGCCGGGCAGATTCAGATCCAGACGCAGCGTGGCTTTGCCGCTGTTCCAGCGCCACAGGCAGAACAGCGCGAGCAGCAGGCGCGGCAGCACGCCGTAGAGCACCAGCACACCGACCAGCCACGTCGCCCAGGCCTGTCGCGCGCTTTCAATATCCAGTGCGCCGTCGCCGCTGGCGCGAATCATTTCCTCGGTCGGCACGTTGAAGCCGAGCAGCGACGGCAGATAGCCAAGGGCCTGGGTGACATGGATAAAGGTGTCGGCACCGAGGATTGTGGTTTCCCAGACAAAGCCGTAGCGCCGCGTGGCCATCAGCGTCAGCAACAGAATCAGCGCGCTGAGCATCGCCAGCAGCCACAGACCATTGACCAACGCGCCGAGCGCCCAGCGGTTGAGTTTCTTGCGCTGCAGCAGCAACAGCAGGGCCGGCGCCAGTTGCGCGGCTTTGGCGTCGCGGGCGAATTTTTCGCTGAGCCACAGCCACAAGCGCCCAAGGGTGGCGCCGTGTTCGCCAGCGAAAATCAAGCCCAGCGCCCAGCTCAGCAGCAAAATCAGATTGATCCCGAGCAGACTGCCCAGCGCCCAGAACACATTCACCGGCGTCTGCCCAAGTGCGGCGAAAGCCAGACCGGCGCCGCTGAGCACGGCGAAAATCATCAACAGCACCAGCGCCAGACGCGCGCCTTGCAGCCAGTGCTTGAGCGCGGCGGTCAGCCCGTCACGCTCGGCCAGCCATAGCGCCCGGCGCGCAATGCGGCTCGGCAGATCGCCGCCAGCGGCGCGGGCCAGACGATTGGCTTCCAGATCGTCCAGCGGCCCCGCGTGTTCTTCGCGCAGGCGGATGGTTTCGCTGAGCCAGAGGTTTTGCAGTGGAGTCAGTTCAGTCACGCGGCGTCCCGTCGCTAAATCGAGCGCTGAGCATAACCGCTGTGGCGCTTATCGGGGTAAGCGCGGCTCTGGTATCCTCGCTGGCATGACTAAATCACTGCCCCTCAGCCTGATCGCAGCCCTCGGTGAAAACCGCGTGATCGGCGTCGACAACAGCATGCCCTGGCACCTGCCGGGGGACTTCAAATACTTCAAGGCGACCACGCTCGGCAAGCCGATCATCATGGGTCGCAAGACCTGGGATTCGCTCGGCCGGCCGCTGCCGGGGCGCTTGAACATCGTGGTCAGCCGCCAGCCTGATCTGCAACTCGAAGGTGCCGAGGTCTATCCGTCGCTGGAAGCCGCTGTGGCCCGCGCCGAGGAATGGGCGAAAGCCCAGGGCGTTGATGAACTGATGCTGATTGGCGGCGCGCAGTTGTATGCGCAGGGACTGGCGCAGGCCGATCGGCTGTACCTGACCCGCGTGGCACTGAGCCCGGAAGGGGATGCGTGGTTTCCGGAGTTTGATCTGAGTGAATGGAAGCTGGTGTCGAATGTACCGAATCCGGCAGAGGGCGATAATCCTGCATATAGCTTTGAGGTTTGGGAGAAAGCCTAACAGCTTCGCGAGCAGGCTCGCTCCCACAGGGGAACGCATTTCAGTGTGGGAGCGAGCCTGCTCGCGAAGAGGCCCGCTCAGTCGCTGAGAAGCTTAAGCCTGGGCCAACTCTGCGTGTTCATCGGCATCCAGCAGCGCTTTATCCGTCTGCTGCATGACCTGACTGGTAATCGCCCCTGCGGTAATCGAGCCACTCACGTTCAACGCGGTGCGGCCCATATCGATCAGCGGCTCGACCGAAATCAGCAACGCCACCAGTGACACCGGCAAGCCCATTGCCGGCAGCACGATCAGGGCGGCGAACGTTGCGCCGCCGCCAACTCCGGCCACGCCGGCCGAACTCAACGTGACAATCGCCACCAGCGTCGCGATCCACAGCGGATCCAGCGGGTTGATGCCGACCGTTGGCGCGACCATCACCGCCAACATCGCCGGGTACAGGCCGGCACACCCGTTCTGGCCGATGGTCGCACCGAACGAGGCAGCGAAACTGGCGACCGACGACGGAATACCCAGACGACGGGTCTGCGCTTCGATGCTCAGCGGAATGGTCGCCGCGCTGGAGCGGCTGGTGAAAGCAAACGTCAGTACCGGCCAGATCTTGCGGAAGAAGCGCAGCGGGTTGATCCCGGCGGCCGACACCAGCACGCCGTGCACGACGAACATCAGGCCCAGGCCGATATACGAGACCACGACAAAACTGCCGAGCTTGATGATGTCCTGCAGGTTGGAACCGGCGACCACTTTGGTCATCAGCGCCAGCACACCGTACGGGGTCAGCTTCATCACCAGACGCACCAGACGCATCACCCAGGCTTGCAGGGTGTCGATGGCGTTGATCACTTTCTGACCTTTCTCGACGTCGTCCTTGAGCAGTTGCAGTGCAGCAACCCCAAGGAACGCGGCAAAAATCACCACGCTGATGATCGAGGTCGGCTTGGCCCGGGCCAGGTCGGCGAACGGGTTCTGCGGAATGAACGACAGCAGCAGTTGCGGCACATTGAGGTCGGCGACCTTGCCGGCGTAGTCGTTCTGAATGGTTTGCAGGCGCGCCATTTCCTGAGTGCCGGCGATCAGACCTTCAGCGGTAAGGCCGAACAGGTTGGTCAGGCCGATGCCGATCAACGCCGCGATGGCGGTGGTGAACAGCAGCGTGCCGATGGTCAGGAAACTGATTTTGCCCAGCGACGAAGCGTTGTGCAGGCGTGCCACGGCGCTGAGGATCGAAGCAAACACCAGCGGGATCACGATCATTTGCAGCAACTGCACGTAACCGTTGCCGACCAGATCGAACCAGCCGATCGAGGCTTTCAGCACCGGGTTGCCGGCACCGTAAATCGTGTGCAGCGCAACGCCGAACGCCACGCCGAGGACCAGTGCAAGCAGGACTTTTTTCGCCAGGCTCCAAGTGGTGTGGCGGGTTTGCGCCAGACCGAAGAGCAAGGCGAGGAACACCAGCAGGTTGAGAATCAACGGTAGATTCATGAGAACTCCAGTAAAGACTGTGCCAACAGCCGTCCGGGGCTGCTGCGAACCGGAAAGACTAACAGCTTGATTTGCAATGATTTAATACCGAAATGGCAGGGCGTCCGTCGTTTTTGGAATAAGCGCGTGTCGCTGTCGCCAATGCAACTGACGCGCAGGGGACGCAAGCGGTCGCTGACAGGCGAGGGTTGTCACACTGATTTGTTAGCGTCGAACTCTTTGCATCGGGGAGTAGCGCTATGAAAATTGCACGCACGTTTTTGGCTGTAGCACTGGCGGCTGGCCTCGCCGGCCATGCATTGGCCACGGACCTCAAGCATTGGCCGGCAGATCAGGCGAAGGCGCTGGACGCGATGATCGCTGCCAACGCCAACAAGGGTAATTACGCCGTGTTCGACATGGACAACACCAGTTACCGCTACGACCTCGAAGAATCCTTGCTGCCGTTCATGGAAAACAAAGGCCTTATTACCCGTGACAAGCTCGACCCCTCGCTGAAACTGATGCCCTTCAAGGACACCGCCGAGCACAAGGAAAGCCTGTTCAGTTATTACTACCGGCTCTGCGAAGTCGACGACATGGTCTGCTACCCGTGGGTGGCGCAGGTGTTCTCCGGCTTCACCCTCAAGGAGCTCAAGGGCTACGTCGATGAGCTGATGGCTTCGGGCAAGCCGGTGCCGGCGACGTATTACGAAGGCGATGTGGTGAAGAAACTCGACGTCAATCCGCCGAGGATCTTCACTGGCCAGCAGGAGCTGTATAACAAGCTGATGGAGAACGGCATCGAGGTCTACGTGATGACCGCCGCTTCAGAGGAACTGGTGCGTATGGTCGCGGCGGATCCCAAGTATGGCTACAACGTCAAACCGCAGAACGTCATTGGCGTTTCACTGCTGCTCAAGGATCAGAAGACCGGCGAGTTGACCACCGCGCGCAAACAGATCACTGCCGGCAAATATGACGAGAAGGCCAACCTGGGCCTGGAGCTGACGCCGTACCTGTGGACCCCGGCAACCTGGATGGCCGGCAAGCACGCGGCGATCCTGACCTACATCGATGAATGGAAAAAACCGGTACTGGTCGGCGGCGATACCCCGACGAGCGACGGTTACATGCTGTTCCACGATGTCGATGTGGCCAAGGGCGGCATTCACTTGTGGATCAACCGCAAGGACAAGTACATGACGCAAATCAACGGCATGATGGCCAAACACGCAGCGGCGCAGGCCAAGGAAGGCTTGCCGGTGACAGCGGACAAGAACTGGGTGATAGTCAAGCCTGAGGAAATCCAGTAAGCCACGATCGCATGTAGGAGCTGCCGAAGGCTGCGATCTTTGATCGTTCCCACGCTCCGCGTGGGAATGCAGCCCGTGACGCTCCGCGTCACTGGACGCGGAGCGTCCCTTGAGGCATTCCCACGCAGGAGCGTGGGAACGATCAGTGTCAGACGGATTAAAAAATGCCCCGCACGTTGGCGGGGCATTTTTGTTTCTGCACCTGGACGCTTACAGCCCGTCGAGCATCGCCTTGTTGCGCACAGCACCCTTGTCGGCACTGGTCGCCAGCAGGGCGTAGGCCTTGAGCGCGGTGGTCACTTTGCGTGGGCGCACTTCAACCGGTTTCCAGCCTTTCTTGTCCTGCTCGGCGCGGCGTGCCGCCAGTTCTTCGTCGCTGACCAACAGGTTGATCGAGCGGTTCGGAATGTCGATCAGCACCTTGTCGCCATCCTGCACCAGACCGATCGCGCCACCGGCCGCAGCTTCTGGCGAAGCGTGACCGATCGACAGGCCGGAAGTGCCGCCGGAGAAACGCCCGTCGGTGAGCAGCGCGCAGGCTTTGCCCAGACCTTTGGATTTCAGGTAGGACGTCGGGTAGAGCATTTCCTGCATGCCAGGGCCGCCTTTCGGACCTTCGTAGCGAATGATGACGATGTCGCCTTCCTTCACTTCGTCAGCGAGGATGCCGCGCACGGCGCTGTCCTGGCTTTCGAAAATCTTCGCGTTGCCTTCGAAGACGTGGATCGACTCATCAACCCCGGCGGTTTTCACCACGCAGCCGTCCTGCGCGATATTGCCGTACAGCACGGCGAGGCCGCCTTCTTTCGAATAGGCGTGCTCGAAGCTGCGGATGCAGCCGTTTTCACGGTCGTCGTCGAGGGTTTCCCAGCGGGTCGACTGGCTGAACGCGGTCTGGGTCGGAATGCCCGCCGGACCTGCCTTGAAGAAGTGATGCACGGCTTCGTCGCTGGTCTGGGTGATGTCCCACTTGGCGATGGCTTCTTCCATGCTGCGACTGTGCACGGTCGGCAGGTCGGTGTGCAGCAGGCCGCCACGGGCCAGCGAACCGAGGATGCTGAAAATGCCGCCGGCGCGGTGCACGTCTTCCATGTGGTACTTCTGGATGTTCGGCGCGACTTTGCACAGCTGCGGCACGCTGCGCGAGAGACGGTCGATGTCGCGCAGGTCGAAATCGATCTCGGCTTCCTGGGCAGCTGCGAGCAAGTGCAGGATGGTGTTGGTCGAACCGCCCATGGCGATGTCGAGCATCATCGCGTTTTCGAACGCCTTGAAGTTGGCGATGTTGCGCGGCAGCACGGAGTCATCGTTCTCGCCGTAGTAACGCTTGCACAGCTCGACGATGGTGCGACCGGCCTGGAGGAACAGCTGTTCGCGGTCGCTGTGGGTGGCCAGAGTCGAACCGTTGCCCGGCAAGGCCAGACCCAGTGCTTCAGTCAGGCAGTTCATCGAGTTGGCGGTGAACATGCCGGAGCACGAACCGCAGGTCGGGCAGGCGCTACGCTCGTACTCGGCGACTTTCTCGTCAGAAGCGCTGGAGTCGGCGGCGATCACCATGGCGTCGACGAGGTCGAGGCCGTGGGAAGCGAGTTTGGTCTTGCCCGCTTCCATCGGACCACCGGAAACGAAAATCACCGGGATGTTCAGGCGCAGCGCGGCCATCAGCATGCCCGGGGTGATCTTGTCGCAGTTGGAAATGCACACGATGGCGTCGGCGCAGTGGGCATTGACCATGTACTCGACGGAGTCGGCGATGATCTCGCGACTCGGCAGCGAATACAGCATGCCGTCGTGGCCCATGGCGATGCCGTCATCGACAGCAATGGTGTTGAATTCCTTGGCCACGCCACCGGCGCGTTCGATTTCGCGGGCGACCAGTTGACCCAGGTCCTTCAGGTGCACATGCCCCGGGACAAACTGGGTGAACGAGTTGGCAATGGCGATGATCGGCTTCTTGAAGTCGTCATCTTTCATGCCGGTGGCGCGCCACAGTGCGCGGGCGCCGGCCATGTTGCGGCCGTGGGTGGATGTTTTCGAGCGGTAATCTGGCATGGAGCACTCCGGGCGGCTAATCACGTACTAAAGGGGAGTGAGCTTCTGTTGACCTCTGAAACACCCGAAAAATGGCCGTGTGTCCGGAAGCTGCCGATGACGTTGCGGGATCGCCGCTGGTCTCAGCCTGAGCTCATAAACCCGCCGGGGATGAATGGCGATGAATGAGGCGATTCTACACCGCTGGCGTCGCGAGGGAATGGCGCAAAGCGTTGTTCCCCCGTTGAAGAGGCACGCGGGATGACGACTGGCAGGATCAGTGGTCGCCTCCCGGCATCACCGGATTGCTGCGCAGGTTGCTGACGCGACGGCCAATCACGCTGTTGAGCAACAGCGATACGCCGCTCAACACCACGAAGCCGTAACCCAGTGTCGCTTGCAGGTTGGCCGGGCCAAGGCTGATCAAGGCGCTGACCAGCCCGCCACAGATAAAGATGATGGTGCTGCCGGCGGACGCCGATGCGCCGGCGTTTTCGGCAAACAGGCTCATGGCGCGTGAGGTAGCCGGCGGGCGTGAAATGGTCGTGCCTACCGTGCAGATCAGCATCGGAATCAGCACAGTCGCCGCTGACAGATCATGACTGGCCGCCAGATAGAGCATCACCAGCCCCGAGAGCAGGATCAGACTCAGCCCGGTGAAAATCTGCTGTTGCGCATTGATATGCCGATTCAGCACGCTGGCGAACAGGCCGCCAAAGACATAGGCGGCGCCGTAGATCAGCAGGATCAAAGCGAAATCGTAAGGTGCCATCTGCAGCTGCTCCATGAAGATCAGCGGGGAAATGACAATGAAGGAAAAGTGGCAGGCGAAAGCGAAGGCGGAAATCAGCCAGCAGCCGACGAATTCGAAATTGCTCAGCACCAACCTGTAGGGCTTTATGAAACCCACGTGTGGCCCATTCTGAACGGGCCGGCTGTTATCGAGCAGCCGCCACGTCTTCACCAGAACCACGGCGGCCAGGGCGATGAACACCCAGAAGCTGCCGCGCCAGCCGAGCGTGGCCTGCAGAAACGTGCCCGCCAATGGTGATACCGAAATGAAGATGCCCGTGGCGGTGACCATCAGGATCCGCAGGCGATCACGCTCGTTGCCTTCGAACAGATCCTGCACCAGTGCCTGGGACAGCACGAAGCAACCACATCCCAGCGCCTGCATCACCCGGAAAATCAGGAACAGCGTGTAGTCATTGCTCAGCACGCAGCCCAGTGCGCCGAGCAGCGACACGCTCATGCCGGCAAGCAGCAGACCTTTGCGCCCGATCACATCGGACAACGGGCCGATCAATAACTGAGCAAATGCGATGCCCACGGCAAACAGACTGATCGACAGCGCGATGTCGTTTGACGATCGGCCAAAGTGGGCTGCCAATGCCGGAAAGGAAGGCAGCAGCACATCCAGCGGAAACACGCCAAGCAGGATCATCGCCAGCAGCAGGCTGATTGCTCCGCGCTGTTGTCGGCGGGTGGTTGCACGGCTGTGTTTATCCATCGATCAATCCTGCTTTGGCGAAGAGTGTCTGGTTATGGGGCAATGCAAAGAAGCCGGCCTTGTGCAGGGCCTCCACAGTAGGTTTGCAGCCAGCGCGTGCACGAGCGCGGTTGGCCTGCACCGTTACCGTGCTGCCGACAATCTCCATCACGTCGATCTCGGCAATACCGGCCGAACGCAGGCTTTGTTGCAGCCAGCTTTCATCTGCTTCGAAGAAGATGGAAATGATCTCCACGAGGGTCTTGCTGGCGAACAGGCGCTGACGACTGTTCATCGCAATCCAGAAGTAATGGAAGGCTTCGGCGAAATACCGGCTGTGCCGGGCTTCGTCGGCAAGGTGATCACGCAGCATGTCGTTCACGCTGGACACGAGCGTGTCGCGGCACACTTCCAGCAATTCACGGGCAATGATGGTTTCCGAGACAAACCCGAGCAGGAACCAGGCCAGAGCGCGGTTTTTCTCTGGTGTCCGCGCGATCAAGGCGTTCATGCGGCTGATCCGTCTCGGAATGACCGGACGCCGGGTGATGCTGTAATACGCAGCGATCTGCTCGGCAATCTGGTTGGAAAACAGCGCGTGGTAGCCCTCGTCGGTATACAGCTGAAGTGCTGCATGCTTCATCGGTAACGGTATGTAGATGGGCAGTTCGCGGTGCGCGATGACTTCCACCGCGCGGTTGACGATGCGGTGTTCAAGCAGGGTGGTGTAGTCGAGGAAATACACCAGATGATTGGCGGTGAGGCGGTGCAGGGTTTCGCGCCCCTTGGCCTGGATGGCCGGATGCGCCAGATAGGGCACAAAGGCCGGGGGGAACCAGTAGCGGGTCTGCAGTTGCTGCTCGACATCACTTGGTAACCGATAGTCATGGGTACTGCTGCGTACCGACGCACGGCTCTCCCAGTCTGGAAGCGTGAATTTCAGCGACCATGACACCGGGGCTTCGCTCTCATCCATCGCCGTGGGAATCATGACTGTGCTCCGCTGAGCAGATCACGCATTTCCTGGCACATGGCCTGGCCATCGCTTTCGCCGCAACCGACAAAGAACAGCGGTTGCTCGGCGCTGCCCGCGATGCCGAGCAGGGTTTCAACCTGTGCGTCGGCAAATGCGCCGGTCAGCCAGGTGTTCAGCCCCAGCGTCGTTGCTACCAGTTGAAAGGTTTGCGAGAGATGACCGGCCTCGATGAATGCCATGCGATAGGCGCGCGAATGTTCGTACTTCCACCAGAGACGGTCAAACCTGGCGGTGATGAACACGCCCAGCGGCAGGTTGTTGATGAAGTGCTGGCCGCCGAGCAATTGGCCCAGTTCCGGATCGGGCAGCGCATTGATCCGACTCAGAGCATGTTCGGCAGGGTGGTAGGCGTAGATGCCGGTTTCCAGCCCGCTGACATTTTGCGCCAGGACAAATCCCTCACAGGCGTTCAATCCGCCGCCGGACGGGCAGCTCCGGCGGGCTTCGAGACCCGGCGCGACCGGATCGGCGTGGGCGTCTGCGCGCGGGGGAAGATAGCCGAGGGTCAGATACAGCAGCGTGCCGACCTCGTTCAGTGTCACCGCGGCACCGGTGTAGGAACGACAGGTTTTGCGCCTCATCAAGGCCTGAGTCAGGCTGTCATCATTAATGGCGCCCGGTACGGGCAGGGTAATCAAGGGCTGCACTGATCGCGGCGCCGGGGTGTTCGCAGGTTCCGGCTTTGCCAGCACTTCGCTGCAGTGCGCCAGATATTGCCTGGACCACTCGTGGATATTCCGAGGCGTATGTGCGCAAGGTATATTTTGTGTGCCGATGTGATAGATCTTCGATAGTTCATCCCAGCCCCAATCCGGGCTGTCTATTTTTGAAGTTGTTAGAATGCCTGCGTTCAGAAGTTGTCTGTCTATTATGTTGTTGGGGTCAAATATATCAGGGTTGTGTATAAGGCTGGCGAGGCGATGGGAGTATTCAAGATCAAGTTCATGTTGAGTATGGTTCTTGTAGTTCCAGACAACTTGTCCGGGCGGGCGCGGCAATATAAAAAGAAAAGGATTGATATGCATGGGTTCAGATCACTCAGGAAAAGTCTGATGGACGCCAGAGTGCCGGCACTCTCCAGCGTCCAGGCTACTTAGCGGCCGGTGGCTGCAACCAGAAAGGCCAGGTTGGCGAGTTTGTCTGTTTCGAGATAAATGGTTTTCATGATGTGAACTCCTTGTTTGTTGGTAGTTGAGTCGCTTCGTTGCGACAACTTCATATTAGTTTGTAATCGGATATTGGCAAGCGGATATTAAGTAGGAATATTCCAGTAATTTTGTCGGAGTGATCTTTTGCAAGCGCCTTATTGTGTAGGTTTAATTTCCATGATTGACGGGCGTGACGAAACTTCCTGCAAGGCAGCGAGAAAGAAGTTGTAGGAAGAGGGCGGGGCACTCATGTCGAGTGTAAAAACTGGGGGAGGGAGGGCGCAAAAAAAACGGGGAGCTCAGTGGCTCCCCGGTGTTCAAGCGCAATCAGCTGTTGGGCAGCAGACGGCAGGTGATGCTTTTGATGTAGCGGGTTTCAGCGATGGCCGGATGTACCGGATGATCCGGGCCCTGACCGCCACGCTCGAGCATCTGGATGTTGCGGTCCAGATGACGGGCGCTGGTCAGCAGGATGTTCTGCAGATCGTCTTCCGGCAGGTGCATGGAGCACGAAGCACTGACCAGAATGCCGTCCTTGGTCAGCAGGCGCATGGCTTGCTCGTTGAGACGACGGTAGGCGCCTTCGCCGTTCTTCATGTCTTTCTTGCGTTTGATGAAGGCCGGCGGATCGGCAACGATCACGTCGAAGCGCTCTTCGCTGGCTTTGAGTTCCTTCAACGCTTCGAAGACGTCGCCTTCGATGCAGGTCATCTTGTCAGCGAAGCCGTTCAGTGCAGCGTTGCGCTCGACACCGTCGAGGGCGAATGCAGAGGCGTCGACGCAGAACACTTCACTGGCGCCGAACGCAGCGGCCTGCACGCCCCAGCCACCGATGTAGCTATAGAGATCAAGTACGCGTTTGCCCTTGGCGTAAGGTGCCAGGCGCGCGCGGTTCATGCGGTGATCGTAGAACCAGCCGGTTTTCTGCCCTTGGATGACCGGCGCTTCGAACTTGACGCCGTTTTCTTCCAGCGCGACCCATTCCGGTACCAGACCGAACACGGTTTCGACGTAGCGGTTGAGGCCTTCGGCGTCGCGGGCGGCGGAGTCGTTCTTGAACAGGATGCCGCTTGGCTTGAGCACCTGGGTCAACGCGGCGATCACGTCGTCTTTATGCGCTTCCATGGTCGCCGAGGCGATCTGCACCACAAGGATGTCGCCGAAACGATCGACCACCAGACCCGGCAAGAGGTCGGAGTCGCCGTAGACCAGACGATAGAACGGCTTGTCGAACAGACGCTCGCGCAACGACAGTGCGACATTCAGGCGATGCACCAGCAGCGACTTGTCGAGTGCCAGTTTGATGTCGCGAGACAGCAGACGCGCGCAGATCAGGTTGTTCGGGCTCATGGCGACGATGCCCAACGGCTTGCCGCCAGCGGCTTCGAGCACCGCCTGATCGCCGGCCTTGAAGCCGTGCAGAGGCGTGGCGGCCACGTCGATTTCGTTGCTGTAGACCCACAAGTGGCCGTTGCGCAGGCGACGGTCGGCGTTGGCTTTGAGGCGCAGGCTAGGCAGGGACATGACGTCGCTCCGGAAAAAAGAGCGGGAGTATAGCGTGTTGACGCGTGCTCCGGTCTGGCCTGCGATGAAAAGCGGATGGCCCCTTCGCGAGCAGGCTCGCTCCCACACTTGGAATGCATTCACCTGTGGGAGCGAGCCTGCTCGCGAAAGCGATTTCAGCTCTTATGCAGCCAGTGCGTCGATCAGGGCCTGACTGAACGCTGGCACATCATCCGGCTGGCGGCTGCTGATCAGGTTGCCGTCCTTGACCACTTCCTGGTCGACCCAGTTGACCCCTGCATTGACCAGATCGTCCTTGACCGTTTTGTAGCTGGTCATGGTTTTGCCATTGACCAGTCCCGCCGAGATCAGCAACCAGCTGCCGTGGCAGATCACGGCAATCGGCTTGCCCGCCGAAGCGGCAGTCTTGACCAGATGCTGAGCATCCTGGTCGATACGGATGGTGTCGGAATTCTGCACACCGCCCGGCAGCAGCACGGCATCGTATTGATCGACGCTCACAGCTTGGAAAGTGTTGGTGACGGGGAAGTCGTCGGCCGGTTTGTCATGGTTCCAGCCTTTGACGGTGCCGGCCTCGGCCGAGAGGATATCGACCTGCACGCCGGCCTGCTCCAAGGCATCCTTGGGGCCGGTCATTTCGACCTGTTCGAAACCATCGGTAACCAAAATAGCGACGCGTTTGCCATTGAGGGAAGTTGCCATCGGTAAGCTCCTGAGTCTGTGGAGATTTTGCCTTCGCAGCGAACCGTTGAGGTCCGATGCGCCCTACAGATTCCGAAGCCTGGGCACAGATGAAAGTTCCGGCGATGTGCCCATCGGTGTGTCGCCCTGCGGTTTCAGCGGTTAGAATCGCCGCCTGCCCCGGAGTGTGTACTTATGTCCCAAGAGCTGACCACCGAACAGATTCAACAATCGCTGCAAGGCATCAGTGTGCCGGCGCAACCGCAGATCATGGTGGATCTGCAAATGGAGCAGTACATGCCCGACCCGGACCTGGAGGTGATCGCCAAGCTGATCTCCCAGGATCCCGGCCTGTCCGGCGCGCTGCTGAAAATCGTCAACTCGCCGTATTACGGCCTGAGCAACAAGATCACCTCGATCCAGCGTGCGGTGAACCTGTTGGGCAGCCGCTCGATCATCAACCTGATCAACGCGCAGTCGATCAAGGGCGAGATGAACGATGACACCATCGTCACCCTCAACCGTTTCTGGGACACCGCGCAGGATGTGGCGATGACCTGCCTGACCCTGGCCAAGCGCATCGGCACCCAGGCCGGTGACGAAGCCTATGCGTTGGGCCTGTTCCACGATTGCGGCGTGCCATTGATGCTGCAGCGTTTCCCCAATTACATGACCGTGCTGGAAGAGGCCTACGCCAGCGCCAGCCCGGAATGCCGCGTGGTCGATACGGAAAATCGTGTGTTCAACACCAACCACGCCGTGGTCGGCTACTACACCGCCAAGTCCTGGCGCCTGCCGGAGCATGTCAGCGCCGCCATTGCCAATCACCACAATGCGCTGGCGATTTTCAGCGACGAATCGTCGAAGAACAGCCAACTGAAAAACTTGCTGGCGATTCTGAAAATGGCCGAGCACATCTGCGCCTCTTATCGCGTGCTGGGCAACCAGAGCGAGGATTTCGAGTGGAGCGCGGTGGGCCCGCTGGTGCTCGATTACGTCGGTCTGTCGGACTACGACTTCGAAACACTCAAACAAACGATTCGCGACCTCGGCGCGCATTGATCCGAGGACACCATGCCTGAACTGCCGGAAGTCGAAACCACCCGTCGCGGGATCGCCCCGCACCTGGAAGGCCAGCGTGTCAGCCGGGTCATCGTCCGCGACCGGCGCCTGCGCTGGCCGA